>JANXSH010001064.1 GCA_025356615.1 Planctomycetia bacterium
ATTTTGGGGCGTGATGACTTTGCATTCGATGTGGCCCAAAGGGCCGCCGACGGACGATGAGGATGAGGAACCGAGCGAAGCCCGGTCCATCGAGAAAGTAAAGGTCACCTTCTGGTCTTCCCTGTGGCCGGTGTTCCAAACGGTTCTTGCGATCTATATTATCTACACTGCATATCACGGAACCATCATCGTGTTGGCGATTCCGCTGGGATGGGATCTCCTCCTCTGCCTCGTCCTGCGGCCACGTTACCGGCAACTTTTCAATCTTCGCTCGAGCCTCGACGTGTCTCGCGTACTATTGCCGCGTAGGCGTGACGACCAGGAGTGACCATGCGTCCGGTCGAGCGATCGACTCACTCCCGCCGCAACCCATACGCCTTGATCTTCCGGTCCAGCGTCGAGCGTTCGATCCCCAGGATCTCCGCCGCCCGGCTCTTGTTCCACTCCGTATGCTCGAGCGTCTGGAGGATGTGACGCTTCTCGACCTCCTCTAGCGACACCGCCTGGTAGACGACCTCGCCGACGCGCTCGCCGCCCGGCGTCAATTCCAACGACGACAGCCAGACATCCTTCTCGTCCAGCATCGGCCCCACGCCGAGGGCGACGGCGCGCTCGACGACGTTGCGCAGTTCGCGGACGTTGCCGGGCCAGGCGTAGGTCTCCATCTTGCGATAGGCGGCCTCCGTGAACCCGCGTATCTTTCGGCCCGTCTCGCGGATGAATCGCTGGAGGAAGTGTCCCACCAGCATGCGAACGTCGCCGAGTCGCTCTCTCAAGGGGGGTACGCGGATCTCGACGACCTGTAGGCGGTAGAACAGGTCGCGCCGGAACGAGCCGTCGCGGACGCCCTCCTCCAACGGCTTGTTCGTCGCCGACACGACACGGACATCGACGCGGATCGGCACGCTACCGCCGACGCGCTCGTAGGGGTGGCCCTCGAGGACGCGCAACAGCTTCGCCTGGGTGCCGACGCTCATCTCGCCGATCTCGTCGAGGAAGATCGTGCCGTGGTTGGCGGCCTCGAACTTGCCGATCTTCTTCTCGGTCGCCCCGGTGAACGAACCTTTTTCGTGGCCGAACAACTCGCTCTCGAGGAGCGTCTCGGTCAGCGCTGCACAGTTGAGGCAGACGAACGGGCCCTCGCGGCGCGGGCTGTTGTAGTGGATGGCGCTGGCGACGAGTTCCTTGCCCGAACCGCTCTCGCCCCGGATCAGGCAGGTGGCGTTCGTGTTGGCGACCATGCCGATCTGACGCTCGATCTCGCGCATCGGCGGACTCTCGCCGATGAGTTGGCTCTCGACCTTGAGCTGATCGCGGAGGGACTGGTTGCCCGCCGAGAGCGTCTGCTGCTTCTGGAGGTTGTGGATGACGCCGCCGAGTTGCTTGGCGACGGCGACGGTGAATTCCAGGTCTTCGCCGTCGAGCGACTTGAGCGGCCCGGTGCAATACAGGTGGATCAAGCCCAGGACGCGGTCGGCGAACAGGATCGGCGCGCAGATCAGGCTCGTCGCGCCGAGACCCGACAGGCTCTCGCGGTTGCGGAGGTAACGGTCGCGGGCCACGTCCTCGGCGAGGATCGCCTCCTTGCCCGCGAGAACCTCGTTGCTGACGTATTCCGACACCGGCTGGTATTTCTGCACGCTCGGGTCGCGGTGGCGGTGAACCGTCACCTCCATCTCGGCACCTCGCCCCGTTCGGACCTGCCCGGTCTGCTCCGCAGCGCTGGCCCGGCCACGCCCCTGCCCCGTCGCGGGCCGAGAGACGACCGATAGGACCGCGCCGACCTCGGCGGGCGTCGCCTCGAGGAGACAGTCGAGGACGATGCGGCACAGCTCCTCGTGGTCGCTCGCGGCTCCCATGTCGAGGGCGAGGCGGTACAGGAGCGAGAGATCCCGGCTGATCGCGTGGAGCGATCCCTTCGCGGGGACTGCGGAGGTGTCTCCGTTATCGGGAGGCGGGCGGGGCGTCAGGAACCGCGTCTGGCCGAGCCTTTGTTTAATCGACATGCCGGACTCGGGTAGCGCGATCGGCAGGGGGGGCAGGTCCGGGAGTTGGTCCATGTGTTCGACGAACACCAGGTGGGTCCGCCCCAGGTGGAGGATGTCGCCCGGCTCGAAGACGTGTTCCCCCTCGATGGGCACGTCGTTGATCCGGGTGCCGTTGAGGCTCCCCAGGTCGCGGACGCGCCATCTGTTGCCGGGGTCGGTCACCTCCGCGTGATCCCGACTGCACCGGTCGTCCTTCAGGACGACGTTGTTCTGGGCCGATCGCCCCAGGGTGTAGCTCTGCCCGGAGACGAGTGGGAACACGTCGCCGAAACCGTCGTCTCGACGGATCACCAGATAACCTGTCGTGCCGCCGGCCATGAGTTTCGAGTCTTGTCAAGCGTTCTTGGCAGAGGTCGTCTGCACGTTATACGATTCATTCCTACGCAGTATGGCATGAATCGGGATTCGATGCAAGCAAGCCCTGCCGATCGTCCCGTCTTGACCCCGATCGTCCGTTCCGACTACAAGCATTCATTACGACCCTTGCTGTGGAATGTCGAGGAGGACGGCCCCGTGTTGATGCCCCTGCGCCGATCGGCGCTCGATCGCCTCTTGCCCGAGTCCTGGTGCCCGCCCCTGACGGTCGTGCTGATCCTCACGGCGATGGCCCTCCACCTCGGTTTCCTCGCGAGCAGCGCGTGCCGACTCGACCTCGCGCCGGACGAGGCCCACTACTGGGATTGGTCTCGTCACCTCGATTGGAGCTACTACAGCAAGGGGCCGCTGGTCGCCTGGTTGATTCGCCTCAGCTGCGAGTTGTTCGGGCCGTGGTCGGAGCGCGTCACCGGAAGCCTCATGTTCGCGGTTCGCATCCCTGCGGCGGTCTGCGGGGCGCTCCTCCTGGCGAGTCTGTTCCAGCTCGCGCGGCAAGTCCTCGGCTCGGCACGCATGGGCCTCGTCCTCGTCGCGGTCGGCCTCACGATCCCGCTCATCACGGCGGGATCGACGCTGATGACGATCGACGCCCCGTACACCTGCTGCTGGGGCTGGGCGCTGGTGTTCGCCCACCGCGCGGTCGTCGGTCGCGCGCGCTGGGCGTGGGACGTAACAGGACTGCTCATCGGCGTCGGGATCCTCGCCAAATACACGATGGTCGTCTTCGTCCCCTCCCTGGCGCTGTTCCTGCTTTTCCGGCGCGAGCATCGCCAACTCCTGTTCTCGTGGGGATTCTGGCGGATGTGCCTGTGGGTGGCCGCGTGTTGCTTACCCATCGCCATCTGGAACGCCCAGAACGAGTGGGTGACGTTCCTCCACGTCTTTCGCCTGGCGGGGGTCGGCGCGAGCGACGCGCCCCTTCGGCCCGGCTCTGGACTCAAGTGGTTCGGGCCGCTGGCCTACGTCGGTGCCCAGGCGGGATTGCTCCTGGGGTACTGGTTCATCGTGTGGGCCACGTCGATGGTCGTCGCCAACCCCTTGCGCGATCGCGACGCCGGGCGGGCCTACCTGTGGTGGATGTCCGCGCCGATGTTCGGGCTGTTCCTCGGGTTCAGCTTCAAGACCGGAGGCGGGGAGCCGAACTGGCCCGTGACGGCTTACCTCTCGGGGGCCGTCCTCGCGGCCTGGTGGGTCGGCGAAGTCCTGTCCTCGCCGCGCCCCTGGCTGCGCTACGCCACCTCGATTTGTGTCGCCCTCACCTGTCTGGCCGGCATGACGATCACGGTACTCCTTCATCGGTCGGACCTGGCGCATCCCACGATCGAACGGGTGACGGGGCCACCGACTGCCGAACGTCCCTACCCGGTGAGGCGATTCGACCCGACGTGTCGCCTCCGGGGTTGGCGGCACCTCGCGTCCGAGATCGACGCGATCCGCGAACGCTTGCGGGCCGAGGGGATCGAGCCGGTCCTCGCCGGGACCAACTGGTCGATCCCCGGCGAAATCGGTGCCTATTGCGCCGGCCACCCGCCGGTCTACTCGATCGGCATCGTGCAGGGCGATCGGCACAGCCAGTACGACTTCTGGGATGGCCCCGTCGCTAACGCGGGGCCGTTCGCGGGCAGGACGTTCATCATCATCGGCGATGTCTTCGCCCCCTGTCTCGACGGCTTCGCGTGGCACGAGCCGAAGCAGACGATCGTGTACACCGAGGACGGCCGACCCCTCGCAGGCTGGTCGGTGACGATCGCCCACAGCTTTCGGGGGTTCCCCGAGGTGAGGAAGGCGTCCCACTGATACACACGCCCGATGGTTCCGTCCGATTCGCCGACGAGGAATGCTAGAAATATAGGGCATTCTACCTGGCGAAACCGGACGGCGTCATCGGGCGTGTGTATTGGGACGAGGGTTTGCAAGCGGTGGTTGACCAACGACGCAACTTCCATCAGAGGAGTTCGTTACGGATGGCTCGTCCGAAAAAGGTCGAAAGTCGAAATCAGACGCTAGTAGGCGCGGGGGGTGGCGCTGTACAATTCTAGTTGTTCTGATCATTCTTCCCGCAAGAGGATCGATCCATGACTCGCACGGCCTCGTTGACGTGGTTACTTCTGGGATCGTGCCTCTCACAGCCGGCCTTAGCCGCCGCACCGCCCCTGATCCCACGCGCGACGACGCAGCAGGTCCACCGGTCGGTCGATCGCGCCATCGAATACCTGCAAGCCGAAAGCGCCGACTGGTTGAAGTCGCGAAAATGCGCCGCCTGCCATCACGTGCCGATGCCGATCTGGGCGCTAGGCGAAGCCGACCGGCAGGGGTTCGCGATCGACAAGAAATACCTGGCGGATACGGTCGAATCCTTGCTGGGCAGCAAGGACAAGTTGCTGTCCTCGAGGATATTTCCCAATCCGGCCGATCCGCCCGACACGCGCCCCCAGGGTCGAGGGCTCAACATGGGGCTTCCATTCCTGGCCGTCGCCGCACGGTCGTTGCCCTCGCTGAAAGAAGGACAAAAACAAAGCCTGAAGCTGATCGCGAAGGAAATCCTCGAGAAGCAGCAACCAGACGGTTCGTGGGAGTTCTTTGCCGGTCTCCGGCGACCGCCGATCAACGAAAACCAGACCACCGACGCCGCCTGGATCATCATGGCGCTCGAGGGGGAAACGGGCCCCGACGCGCCGAAATCGCAGCGCGCGGCGCTGACGAAAGCGATCGCCTGGCTCGACGCCTCGAAGCGCTCCGACCTCCATCAAGACAAGGTCATGAAGCTACTCATGGGAGTCCGCTCCGGCAAGCCGCGCAAAACGATGCAAAAGACGATCGACGAGTTGTTCGCACTGCAACGCGCCGACGGCGGGTGGAGCCAGACTGTCCCCGAATCGAAGAGCGACGCCTTCGCCACCGGCCAGACTTTGTATGTCTTGTCGCTCGCGGGTTTTACGGCCAAACGACCCGAAATCAAGCGAGGGATCGACTTCCTGGTGTCAACACAAAAGCCGGACGGTAGTTGGCCGATGATTTCTCGATCGACCCCCGATGGCTCGCCCGGTAGCTCGAAACTATTGTCGCCAATCGTCTGCGCCGCCAGTTCCTGGGCCACGCTCGGCCTGGCGAGACTCGTGCCGAAGAAAAAGGAGTGAGTACGAACGCTACGGTAGTCGTTTGGGGATGAGATCGTTCAGCCGCGATGCAACGCGGAGCGCGTCGGCCTCGCGCCCGGAACTGTACGAGTCGGCACGGCTGTCGGAAGTTTTTGCTCGGCGATTGACTCTCGAGGACTCTGCGCGGTCAGCCTATTGGTCGTTCGATCGCCCAGAGTGTAGACTGTCAGGAGTCGCGTTCCAGGAAGGTCTCCCAAGATGAGTTCGCACGCCCGCCCTTTGACTCACCCGCGCGACGAGATCATCCGGGCGATGGAGCGCATCTATCGCTACCGGATGACGACCACCTCCGGCGGCAACCTCTCGATTCGCGACGAGAACGGCGACATCTGGATTACCCCCGCGCGCGTCGATAAGGGCAATCTTCGCCGAGAAGATATCATCCGCGTCCGCGCTGATGGCCGGGTCGAGGGGCTGCACCCGGCGTCCTCGGAGTTTCCCTTCCACCTGGGGATCTACCGTCGCTGCCCCGACATCCGCGCCGTCGTCCACGCCCACCCCGTCGCGCTCGTGGCGTTCAGCATTTGCCGCAAGGTGCCCGATACGACCCTCTTTCCCCAAGCCCGCCACGTCTGCGGCGAGGTCGGCTACGCACCTTACGCCTTGCCGGGTAGCGAACAGTTGGGGCACAACATCGCCGAGGTCTTCGCCCAGGGATTCCACTGCGCCCTCCTGGAGAATCATGGCGTCGTGGTCGGCGGGGCCGACCTCCAGGAGGCGTTCGAGCGGTTCGAGACGCTGGAGTTCACCGCCAAGACCGTCATCAAGGCGAGCCTGCTCGGCCCGGTCCGCTACCTGACGCCTGAGCAACTCGCGCTCTCTCAGCGCCCCCGCGAACTGCTGCCGGAGTTCGCGCCGGGGCCGGCGACCACGGCGGAGAAGGAATTGCGGAAAGAGGTCTGCGAGTTCGTCCGTCGCGGCTGCCGACAGCGCTTGATGACGAGCACCGAGGGCAGCTTTTCCGCCCGCCTCGACGGCGACTCCTTCGTCATCACCTCCTACCGGGTCGATCGGCACACGGTCGATGCGGAGAACCTGACCCTGGTGCGCGAGGGCCGACGCGAGGCCGGCAAGCAGCCGAGCCGGGCCGTCCTCCTACATCGGGCCATCTACGCGCGACACCCTGCCATCCAGGCCATCGTCAACGCCATCCCGGTGAACGCGACGGCGTTCGGCGTCACTGCGACGACGCTCGACGCCCGCACGATCCCCGAAAGTTACCTTTTCCTCCGGGACGTGGGCGTTGTGCCGTTCGGCGCGCAATACGGCGACGGCGAGGCGGTCGCGGCCGGCGTCTCCCCGGACCGACCCGTCGCGCTGATCGAGAACGACGGCGTCTTGGTTTTGGGAACGAGCGTACTCGACGCCTTCGACCGCCTGGAAGTGCTGGAGTCCACCGCCGAGGCGATCATCAACAGCCGAGCCGTCGGCGAGGTCCACCGGATGGGCGACGAGCGCATCGACGAGTTGATGCAGGCGTTCGTGATCCGCAAGGCGTCGCGATAGAGTTCGAGGAGACGCCGAGCGGGATTCAGTCCAAGCTGACCATCTCGCCACCGGCGCGGGACGCGAGTGCAGGCAAGACCGAGTTCGCCGAGTACGATAGAAAACGCGCAGAGCCATCGCAGAAGAGGAAGTGACTACCGCCGGGATGCGTACTCCAGAAATGGAAGATGGCACAGGGGTTGGTGACGCTGTCGGGTGCGAAGGCGTAGGGGCCGGGCGAACTAACAAGCCCCGTCTCGCTCGCGGTTGGGTTGCTCCTGGGCAAGCCGATCGGCGTCGTCCTGTTCTCGCTGGCGGCGGTTCGCCTGGGCGTCGCTCAGATGCCAACGGGCGTCACCTTCGGGAGGCTGTGCGGCATCGGCTGCCTTGCCGGGATCGGCTTCACGATGTCGCTATTCATCGCCGCGCTGGGCCTGAAAGGCGACCTGCTCACAGCGGGTAAGGTCGGCACGCTGATCGGCTCCGTCGGCGGCGCTGCGCTGGGCGTGCTGATGCTGACACTGCCGAGGGGTGAGGCGAATGACCGAGGCTGAAAAACTTCCTTCGCGCACCCCAATGCTCGAGCCTGGACGATGAAGGACCGCGATCGGATTTCACTTATTACTTCTTGACTTTCGGCTCCGGCTCCTGATCGGCCTTTGGACTGGGATTCTTCATATCTAGCAGCAACATACCTCCATAGTGGCCAGACGAGACGAAGCGCGTCCCGTCGGCGCTCATCAGTAGTGATCCGAAATAACCCAGTGTCGCCCAGGCTTTTTCTGTTTTCTCGTCACGGGGGGTCAACACCCGGCGCACAGGCTTATCCGATCGCCAATCCCAGAAGCGGAATCCCAGATCTGCCTGAGTGAGATCGATCTGCGGATCCCTGTCCTCCTTACGGCGAGGCAGGAACACAGGCTCGGATTCGACCGTCGCGATTAGCCGCTTACCGTCGGCGGTGAAGCTAGCTGCGAGAGAGACGAAGTCTCGTTGGTAGCTTTCCCGGTAGGTCACGCGGGTGGATGCTTCGAGCTTGCCTGTGGCCCGGTCGTAGATGGAGGTGTGCCCACTCGCCGTGATCGAGGCGCACCACTTGCCGTCGGGGCTGATGCAAGCCACCTCCACGTCCGAGGTTGGCCGGGGCAGGTCTCGCTCCAGCTTGCGTTTCTTCACGTCCCAGATACGAAGATTGCGATCCCCGTCGAGCGTCAGGAGCCACCGACCATCGCGCGAGATCGAGGCGATTTGGAGCTTCTTCCCCGCAGCCAGATCACCTACCGCCTTGCCAGTCTTCAAATCGTAAACACTAGCCCCCTCTAGGTTTCCGCGGACGACGAGAATGTCGTCGCCTAGCGTGAAAGGCTTGAGACCTCCCATTCCCCCATTATGCAACGAGGGTTGGCCCTTTGGCAGCGGGATCGTGTGCAGCAGCTTGCCGCTCTTCGCATCGAAGACGTTCACATCGTGATAGATGGCGGCACCGCGGGGCGGGGACCAGTTGCGGCCCTGTAGCTGTATGGTTACCAGCCGGGCACTATCCGGTGTGAAGGCAACCGAGTATCCGCAGGCGCGGGGGAGGCGGTGCACGATCTTCTTCGTGGCCGCGTCGAAGACGAGGAGGTCGGTGATATTTGGAGCCCACTTTTGTAGGGTGATGAACTTGCCGTCGGGGCTAATAGCTACCTGGTTGTGGTCTTGCCGCATTCGCATGAAGACCGACGGAGTAGCAGTGATCGCTTCGATCGGCGTTTCCGCCGCGCCGGCGGCGGAGAGGCAGTTCAGGCTCAGTGTGAGCAGGAACAGAGATCGTCGTGTCATTATTGATACCGGGGTTGCGTCGCGGGGGCCGAGTGGGACCGGCCCGCGCCTAGGGAAAGGGACGAAAAGTCCCGAAGGCAGGGGCGAGCGTGCGCTCGCCTCTGCCCTTCGCGGGTGGATCGGTTACAACTTCTCCAACTGCAGCGTGTTGTTGGGCGTGTTGAGTTTCCAGCCAGCCGGGGCAACTGAGAAGTTGGCGATCGGCAGGTTCGATGTCAGGAACGTTCGTTTCGTTCCCGACGGCGGGACGAATCCCGGTGCGAGGTTGACCGTCAGGTTGCCGAAGAGCGTCACCGCGCCGGTCACGTTGATCGCGCCGGAGCCGGTAGCGGTAACATCGACCTGGATCGTCCCGCCTGCGTTGGTCCGGAGGTCGCCGGTGAGGGTGAGGGTGCCGCTCAACTCCAGCGTCCCGCCGTCCACCCAGAGCGCCCTCGCGTTCGTGATCGTTCCGTTCGCGATCAGCCTGCCGCCGTAAAGGTTGTAGTAGGCATTCGATCCAAGCCCCGGAGCCGCCAGGTCGATGGCACCCCCGCCGAGATCGACCGTCCCGCCGTACTGGTTGAAGCCCCGCTTGAATTCGGTCGATTTGCCGTTGAGGTTCACCACTCCCCAGTCCGTGAACGGGACGCTGAACCAGCTCACCCCAGTGCCGATGAAATTGACGGTCCCGGAGGCGGTATTGTCGAACAGCGAGGTGTCGCCATCGGCGCGGCTCATGCCGTCGATGGAGGCGACCTGGAACACCCCTGTATTGGTCACTTGGGAGCCAGACACATTGATGAGACCCGATACCCATGCCCCGCCGCCAAACGTTAGCGTAGAGTTGAACACTGTCAAGGCAGGGCTGTTCCCAGCCATCGGGGCCGTGTTCACGACCGTGATCCAGGCAGCATTCACCGTCGTGGACGATAGCCGACCTCGGTCGCTGTACAATCCCCCGTTGAGGACAAACGAACCTGATCCGGTGCCGCGCAAGGAACCGCCGAGGCCATTGCCCCCAATAAGGTTGACTTGCGGAGCGACCAGCAGGGTGCCCCACGCCGTAAGCGTCCCGTTCACCTGAACGATGCCCTGCCCCGTGAAACTCGCACCTGTGTCAGCCGTGAAGTTCCTAAGTACGAGAACGGCGTTCGTTAGAACCACCACATTCGTGTTCGAAGTCGATACGCCGAGGAGGTTGAGATTGCCCACCTGCACGGCGAGTAGACCGCCGGTAGGCACGCCGGCTACGTTGTTGAGCTTCGAGCGAAAGGTCAAGACTTGGTTGGGATCCACGAGCATCACGTTGAAGAAGCCGTTGTTCGTGAAATCCGCGTTCGTAGCGTAGTCGTGGTTGTTCCCGTAGACTTCGAAGTTGCCGTTATTTGTAATCATCGAGGCCGTTCCGGTCGTGATATCACCACGAATCAACTGGATTACTCCGTTGTTGGTCACTGCGACACCATCGAGCTTCACGCCAGTATTCAGCGTCATTGAACTATTCGCGTCGATCGTTAGCGAACCGACTCCGATTGTAGGGATCGTCGAACTCGAAGCCTCGACGAAGTTGCCCGGCGCGGCCATCGTGCCCGTGATACTCAGTACGCCCGCCCCCAACACCGATGTGCCCGTCAGGGATACGGTAGTGGCCGTCAGCGTCCGCCCGGCGTTGACCCGAATTGCCTGAGATGATGAGACCATCGCAAGAGTGGCTGAGACCGAGTTCACCGTCAAGTTCCGGTCCACGGTCACGACGCCGTTATAGTTACTGTTGAGTTGAAGCAAACCGAGGTTCGCGGCCAAACCAGCGTCCGCAATGGGTGTGAGGAAATTGGGGTTCAATCCCTGAAACGCGGAGTCGAAGATGACCCGATCGCCTGCCACTGGAGCGACGGCTCCGGCGTAGTTGCCCGCAACGCTCATTAGGCTACTGACGGCACCGTTCCAGTTCACTATGGCGGGAGTTATGCGCGTTTCCAGTGACTCCAGATTTAGCCTTGTCCGCCTTGGTGGGGGAGTTTTGGGGAGTTTGCTAGATATCCAGGGTAGAAGCATGATGCCGACCTCCTAAAAGGAGGAGAAAGTTGTGGATAAGGGTATCGTATCGACTAGCTCGAGTGAAAGATAGGAGGATTCTCAAAGAATGGGTACTATCCGAAAAAAAACTGTTTCACAGATCCCATCTCGAGCCCAGGGCAATCGCATCAAGAACCCGCAAGTCGTTGAAAATTAAGGACTTACGGCAGAATCTACTCGCCAGGTCAGTTTCCGTAACTCCTTTTTCGGCAAGCACTTGCGAACTTTATGTCTTCGCCCTGCCTCGAACTTGTTTATGGATCAATACCTAATCCTCAACGTAGGAAGTATTGCCGCGCGACCAAGACGACGAGGACGAACAGCGAGACCAATAGCAACGTCGTACCCACGAGGTTGCACCAGACCGAGGCGTCGTGGACCGGCGCGGCGGTGCGCTCCAGGCGCTCGCACAAGTCGGATTCCAGGGTGGCGCGGAGGGGGGAATCGTGCGGCTCCCAGCGGAGCGAGACGTGCTTCATCGAGCCGGACGATTCGACCTCGAGGATGGCGTGCGGCTCACCCGGCTGGGGCTGCGGCATGGGGGAGATCGTCGGGTCGTTGGCGAACCCGAAGACGAAGAGGTCGCCGGTGCGGATCGGCGACGCGCCGAGCCGCTTGCAGGCGTCTTCGAGGCCCGATTCGACATCAATCGGCTCGACGTTGTAGATGCAGGTGAGCCGACGCCGGTGCATCAGCATGGCCCCACTGCCGACGACGATGACCAGGAAGTACGCAGCCGCGAGGAGCATCCAGAGTTCCCGATACCCGTCGAGGTTATCGGGAAGTGAACCTGACTCGCCGAGCAGCCAGACCTTACGCCATCGCTCGTTGAAGCTCGACAGCACGGCAGGCCCGCCGACGAGAAGGAACCCCGAGCCAGCAAACAGCAGGCCGACGAAGTCCCAGGTGCCGGCGACGACGACCGGCCTGGATTGGCGGTTGACCCACGACAGCGCGAGGAAATAGAGCGACAGGGGCAAGAGGAAGGCGACGATTATCAACGACGAGGCTCCTCGGGCGTGGCACGGGATGATAGGACGATTGTAAGGTAATGGCCGCGACGGGGCGAGAGGGGGATGAGGGGTTCACTTATCAACGGATCCTATCGAGGCGTGATAAACGGTGCGCGAAGATGAACGAGTCCCAACCGTCAATCAAGATGAGTGTTCGCTGAAGGGCAAGAGGTGGCAGATTCGCCGCATGACGGATTCACGTCACGCTGCCCTGGCATTCGGTGAAACTTCACGTCTCTTTCTGGGTATACTATATCCGGTATACGCCTTCGTTCGTTCCTCCGAGGTACTCCACCAGATGCGACGCGCCATCAGTTCCATTGCGGGGCTTGCCCTCGTCGGTCTCTGTCTGTTCGGCACCTCTCTCCTCCGGGCCGAGAAAAAAACTGCGGCCCAAACGATCAAGGCGTTCCGGCTCGACGACTCGTCCGGTAAGGCGTGGGCGCTCGCTGACGCCAAGGACAAGAAGGCCATCGTCGTCTTCTTCCTGGGGACCGAGTGCGTCGTCAACAACCAATACGCCCTCGCCATGACGGACCTCGCCAAGGAGTACGCGGATAAGGGCGTCGTGTTCGTCGGCATCAACAGCAACGCCCACGACACGCCGACGCTCATCGCCGCCCACATCAAGGAACACAAACTGCCCTTTCGCGTCCTCAAGGACAGCGGCAACGTCGTAGCCGACGACTTCGGGGCCAAACGAACGCCCGAGGCGTTCGTCCTGTCGCCCGCAGGCAAGGTGCTGTATCGCGGTCGAATCGACGATCAGATCGGCATCGGCTTCCGCCGCAAGGAGGCGACCCGGCGTGATGTCGCCGTCGCGCTCGACGAGCTTCTTGCGGGTAAAGCCGTCTCGCAGCCGACCACCGAGGTTTCGGGGTGCCTGATCTCCCGCGCCATCACGCCGAAGGCGACGGGCAAGATCACCTACACGAAGCACATCGCCCGCATCTTCCAGGACCGCTGCCAGGAGTGCCATCGGACCGGGCAGGTCGCGCCGATGGCGCTGTCGAAGTACGAAGACGCCCTCTCGTGGCAGGGCATGATCGCCGAGGTGGTCAACGACAACCGCATGCCGCCCTGGCACGCCGATCCCAAACACGGGAAGTTCCGCAACGCGCGCGTCCTCACGGCGGACGAGCGCAAGACACTCCTGGCCTGGATCGAGGACGGTTGTCCCAAGGGCGATCCGAAGGATTTGCCCGCCGAGAAGGTCTGGCCCGAGGGCTGGATGATCGGCAAGCCCGATGTCGTGTTCGACATGCCCTCTACGTTCACGGTGCCCGCGAAGACTCCCCCCAAAGGCATCTCCTACAAGTATTACTCGGTGAAGACGAACTTCGACGAGGACCGCTGGGTCCAGGCCGCCGAGGCCCGCCCCGGAGCGCGCGAGGTCGTCCATCACATCATCATCTACGTCCTCGATGGCCGCGTCCGCGGCGGGGTACGCAATCCCGGCGGCGAGTCCGCCAAGAAGGACGGCATCGGCAACGGCTTCCTGACCGCCTATGCCCCCGGCGACATGCCGCTCATCCTCGAGCCGGGCCAGGCCAAGAAGCTCCCCAAGGGGGCGACGCTCGTCTTCCAGATGCACTACACGCCTGACGGCATCGAACGCAAGGACCGCTCCTCGGTCGGCCTCATCTTCGCCAAGAAAGCGCCGAAGTACGAAGTCCGGACGCGCGGCATCG
Organism: Planctomycetia bacterium; assembly: GCA_025356615.1. Classification (GTDB taxonomy): domain Bacteria; phylum Planctomycetota; class Planctomycetia; order Gemmatales; family Gemmataceae; genus JANXSH01. The sequence continues at coordinate 13,650 of JANXSH010001064.1, forward strand.
CCCAGCAAATCTTCCGCATCCCCGCGGGCGAGAAAAACCACGAGGTCGCCTCGCGGAGCACCTTTGCCGAGAAGGTCGAGTTACTCACCTTGTTGCCGCACATGCACGTTCGCGGCAAGGCTTTCGAGTATGTCGCCACCTACCCCGACGGGAAGAAGGAGACGCTCCTTTCCGTCCCGCGCTACGACTTCAACTGGCAGAGCAACTATCGGCTCGTGAAGCCGATCACGTTGCCCGCTGGGACGAGGATCGACTGCACAGCCGTCTTCGACAACAGCGAAGACAACCCGAACAACCCGGATCCGAAGTCGGCGGTCTACTGGGGCGACCAGACCTGGCAGGAGATGATGATCGGGTTCGTGGACTATGCCGTGTTGCGCGAAGACGCGAAAAAGTGATGGCTTAAAACGACTTACGTCGATGGCTTTTTTCGGACCGTCGACGTAAGTTCCATGTCCCTATAGGGGAACTTCATTCATCCAGTCCCCCGCTCAGAAGGGCCTCCTCCGCAGCAGGGACGGACGAAATCACACAATCGGAGGGGTCGTATCCGGCCGACGCGACTTCGGCGACGACCTTCAGGGGGTCGTCATTCGCGGCGAGGATCCTCTTCCCGTCTGGACTCCAGGCGACGTACTTCCCCGCGTACCTTTCCAGCTCGCGAGGGGCGACCTGTTTGCGGTTCTCCAGGAATTCTTTCATGTCCATGATCCGACTCCAGGGGCGACTTTCCCACAATATCACATCCCGAAGAACGGCACCGGCAGCGTGAAGGCGTGTTGCTCGTACAGGCTCCAGATGCCGTTCCAGCTGGTGAACTGCGTGAAGTAGACGACCAGCACATAGAACGCCACGGCGGGCAGCAGGGAGAGCCAGCCCATCCGTTATCAGCAGGGAAGGCGATGGCGATGGCCGACTATACTCATTGGAATCACTCCGCAATTCAGCTAGGATGTACACACCCGATTACCCTACGACTCCTGCGGAGTCCTGTCATGATCGACATCAATGAGTTCCGCCGCAACCAAAGCCTCTTCCCGCGCGCCGAGTTGGAAAAATACAACGGGCAATACGTCGCTTGGAGTCCTGACGGGACGCGCGTCCTCGCCGCCCATGCGAACCCGGCGCGAGTAGACGACATGGTGAGCGAGGCAGGGTACGATCCTGCCGAAATCCTCGTCAGTCTGGTGGCCGTTCCAGAAGAAATCGCATGGAGCGGTTGGTCCGTGCCCGAGGATGTGTACCCGTCATGATCGTCCGCTACACTGCCTGCCCGGTGCGTTCGGCGGTCCCTGCACTCGGCGGATCGCTCGTCTTGCCGCGCCCGATCCTTGCCGTTCAGATTATCGGCCCTTCCGGTGCCCGCCTCCGTGATGGCCTGCTCGACACCGGCGCGGACGAGACTGTCCTCGATCCATCCGTGGCCCCCCTTGTTGGCATCGATCTGAGCCGGGCATTCGAGCGTGAGGTCAACCTCGTCGGCAGAGGACGAATTCGTTGTCTCTACGCGCCTGTCGAGTTGAAGATCACGGATGGCATTTCGGAAACGTATCGGTGGAATGCAATCGTCGGTTTCGCCCCGTTTCCACTCCTCCGCAGCCTCCTCGGGTTTGGCGGGTTCTTGCAATTCTTCGACGTTACCTTTCGCGGGGCCGATGAAGAAGTAGTCCTGCTGCCGAACGCGAACTTCTCGGGTCGGGTCTGTTGAATCCGCCTTTCACATCCCGAAGAACGGCACCGGCAGTGTGAAGGCATGTTGCTCGTACAGGCTCCAGATGCCGTTCCAGCTGGTGAACTGCGTGAAGTAGACCACCAGCACATAG
>JANXSH010000667.1 GCA_025356615.1 Planctomycetia bacterium
TGGGGCCTTCGACCCGGAACACCGCTTGGTGGTGAGTGTGGTCCCTGGCAAACGCACGGAGGACGAGGTCCACCAACTGGTCCAAGACTTCCAGCAACGCACGGGCGGCCGGATCATGAACCTGATGACCTCGGACGAGTATCCGGTCTATAAAACGAGACTTTAGCAAAGTTGGTGCAGTGAATCGGAGGCCGATCTAGGTCGTGTGGACAATTACCATCGTAACCACAATCCTCACAAGAACTTACGGACGATTCTCGCGGGCGAATGTATTCTGCGCAAATCGCTTCGTTATAAGGACTTGCGCGGTAATTGTCCACACGACCTAGCGAAACACCGGAATTCTCTGGGTTCGGCGTGGCTTCTACTCAGGCGAGTGATGATGTCTTCTCTCCGAGTCAAGAGTTGACCGATAACTTGACGCAACCAGTCTGGTCAGTTCAGCTTACGATGAGAGAACGATGTCATACCTGCACCAACTTTGCTAAAGTCTCGGAATATAGGGGAAATCATCGGAGCGAACAGCCCCGGATTCTATTGTTGTAGTGAGATTCGAAGACCTCGTCGCCAAGTTCAGCGTGAAAGATGTCCGGAATCAACACTACTCGCTGATCCCGGCATGGTTCGAGCAGTCGGCGATCAGAGGAACAGTAAGTAGGCCCCGCGAGCCGAGCGGGGCTGGTCCGGCTCGGCTCGCCGGACCTACTTCTGTTACCCCCGCATGGCCCACACGCCCAAGCCCTGCATCGGGATCTCGGTCCGGCTCGGCTCGCCGGACCTACTTCTGTTACCCCCCGCGAACCATCCCCCGGAATCCTCTCATCTGCACCTTTGGCGGAGAGCCCCAATATCGTTGAGTTCACCTCTTCCCGTGCGAGATCAGGGCGCGGGCCGATGTCGTCGAAGCTGGTGGGCCTCGCTTCGCTCGACCCACTCTACCTCCTTCGTTCAACGGTATTGGACCTAAAAGGAGCTAACCACTCGGACCGTTGTGTCAATACCGGACCCGGAACTCCATCGTGTACAGTTCCCGCGCGAAGTGCTGTTGGCTGACCGCGAAGGAGCCGGCGAATCCGAAGTCGATCTTGTCGCAGACGAACAGGCGCAGTCCGCCGCCCAGGTAGGCGTAGGTGTAGCCGCTCGACTTCTGGGGGCCGAGGAAAGGGTCGGTGTAGAGGCCGTCCTGGAAGGACCAGGTGTCGATTTCGCCCGTGGCGATCAGCGGCACGTCCGGCAGGATGCGGCACAATTCCTGATTGAGCGAAACGTGGGAGTGGAGGACCGCCCCTGCATGAGCAGGGTCGCCGCCCAGCGGGATCCACTCCGACAACTGCGTCTGGAGGTACGTCGTCTGGGTCAACTTCAGGCCGACCAGTAAGGAAGGCTCGAGGGAGACGTGCCCCGTACCGAGTCCCTTCATGACGCTGCCCGAGGGGACATAGGTCAGGAATTGCATCGCGATCTGGAGCAGCTCGCAGTCGAACAACAGCGTCTTCGGGCCTAGCCCGATGTCGCCGAACCCGGCGGCATGCCCGGCATCGATCGGCTGCATGCTCCGGTACGTCGTGTCCACGATCAGAGAGGCCGTGGCCGTTCCGCCTTCGGTGATGAGCCGTAGGTCGTTGTAGCGCAAGCCGCGTTCACCCAGGAGCGGAGCCTTGGGTTTCGGCCCCTTGCCCTTGCCGTCGGCCTTCGCCCAGAAGAATTCGCTCCGATCGGGCAGGATGAGGTTCTGACCCGAGTCGAATCGGAACCGCTGCTGCGTGACGGGCCGCACGGCCGCAGCGTAGAAGGCGGAGTCGGCGAGCGGGTACCACTTGGGGTCGTAGCACGGGTCGGGGCAGCAGATGCACTCGTAGAGTCCGCAAATGAAGCGCCCGACGTGCGTGTCCGACGTGCAGGGGTAGCACGGCTTCTGGCCCGGCACGCAGCCCGGCCCCGTACCGCAGGCGCACGGCGGCCCTCCCGGCGTCCCCCCGATGAAGGGGTACGGCACGGCGGGCAACAGTCCGCTGTTACACCCCACACAGCCGACCGGGGTCACGTCTGTGATCTCTGCCGACGGATCGTCGGCGAGGCCGGTCGTCGCCGTTACCAGCAACCCGGTCAGGACGAACAGGCCGAGAATCCGTCTCGAGGACATGCGACATCTTCCTTCACGAATCCGCTCGATTGGAGCAGAGCCGGGACTCGAAACGACACGAGAGTGCTTGCGTAGGGCGAAGAGACATATCCATCGGCCCCATCGCTGTCAATCCCAAATTCCTTGTTTGGCGGGTTACTAAAGTCCTATTGCATTTCGGGTCGATGGCTGTTTCGTCACGCCTTCGGACGCCTCGCCATCGCTGCCTCGATTCGACTCTTTCAGGGAGATGATCTCATGAAACTCAGGCGATCCGCCCTGCTGACCGTCGTTGCGCTGGCCCTGGCCGGGCGGCAGGTCCAAGCCCAGGCACCCGCCGCAGCGGCAGGGGCGGCTGCCCCCGCCGCCGCAGGAGCTGCCGCGCCTGCCGCTGCCCCGGCGGGGAACATCTGGTCGAAGATTTGCTTGACGCCCGAGCAGAAGGAAGCGTGCAAGCGGAAGATATGCGCTTCGCCCCTCTTCCAACTACTCGGAGGGGCACTGGCACCGGCCCGCGCCTTCTCCGGCGGTCTGCTGCCCCCCTTCTGCCCGCCGCCCGGCGCAGCCAACCCGGCCGATCTGAAGAAGCCCGCCGACAGCGCCGAGGGGGCGACGGCGCGCATCAAACAAAAAGAGGCAGAGGCCAAGGCCCGCCGGGTGGCGATTCGTTACCTGGGGACCGTCGATTGCCGTCGCTACCCCGAAGCGGAGGTGGCGCTCGTCAACGGCCTCCGCGCCGACGAGAACGAGTGCGTCCGGCTCGAGGCGGCGATGGCGCTCAACCGGGGATGTTGCTGCACGAAGAAGGTTCTCGAGGCGCTCGTCGCCAGCGTGTCGGGCCGCAAGACGAACGAGCCTGCCGAGACCTCCCCGCGTGTCCGGGCGACGGCGGCGTGGGCCTTGGAGAAGTGCATCGCCTGCTATGCCGAGGAGGAGACGCCCACCACATCCCCCGAGAAGGCCGTCCCGCTGCCGCCGCCCACGCCCGGCGAGCCGGAGGCCGCCAAGGTCGCGATGGCCGTGAACCGCCTAACGCCGGACCCGCTCCTAGAGGACGCCCGGCGCGTGTTGACCTGGCACAAGCGCCAGGCCACCCCCACGCCCCAGCCGACCGCCGAGCCGGCCCTCGTCCCTGTCCCGTCCGACCCGATCATCCAGCGAACCGTCGCTCAGATCGCGGTCCAACAGGCGGAGCCGGTCGCCAAGGTGGTGACGCCCGCCCAGGATTTGCCGCGATCCGGTCGGCGCGACATGTGGAGCATGTGGCAGCACGCCAGCCGCTAGGAGTGAGTGGTTTCCGGACTCAACCCGCAATCTCGAGTTTGATGACCTCGGTGCCGCGTTTCACCGTGACACTAAGTTTTCGGCGGTCGGCCAGGGCGCTCCGAAACAATCGGCGAAGTTGTTGTTTAGAGATGATCTTCTCGGAGCCGACAGCGGTGATGAGGTCTTTCGCACGAAGGGGACAAGAGGACAAGACCTTGTCAGGTAGGATGGCCCGAATCAGGGAGCCTTCTTTGGTGTCCTCGACATCCAACCCCACTCGCTCGAGTTCGAAGAAGCGGATCCCGAATGGGAACGTGGTTTGTTTTTCTCGCACAACGCTGTCGGGCTGATCGTTAGTGGTGACAATACCTCCGCTGAAGACGGAACTTTGCGAAATGGAATCACACCTCACGGAGCCTCGGGCGATCACCAGGCAGTTAGATGCACCCGCCCGTCGGAAATCGATAGCGTCGTCGCAAATGATGACGCAGTTCGCCGCCCCTTTTGCGTCCACAGGACCGTTCGCGATCACGACGGTGTTGAAGAATCCCTCGCCTGTGACCTTCCCGTCGCACACGATAACGCTTGCATCCGCACTATGACCGCCATCGCCGCTCAGGTCTAACGACTGGGCGCGAACGACACCGAGTAACCCACCCAAAGTCAAGCGTTGCTTGGAACTGAACCACTGTAGCGGTTGCGCCGACAGGTATCCCTGGACGGTTGCGAATCGTTTCACAACTGCGGAATTAATTTTGGTCTTCCCATATTGCTTACGCTCTCTTCGAAGCACCTCTCGCACCAATCGAAAAAGTGGCTCCAGGAATTGCCCGGTGGTGTCATAGTCGGACCACTCCACTAGAAGGACCACGGCCTGATCGACATCGCCGGAGGTGAGCAGAGCATGAGCCTCCGCCAACCGTCGCTGCGCGACGAGGGACCGAATCGACCGCACGAGTCGCCGCGCCCTCAGTCGGACTTCGGCATCGGTCGATTTCATCGCTTCTTGGAGGACGGGCAGGGCGTCGTCTCGGCCTTCCAGCGAGCGCATCGCCGTTTCTCGCTCTGCGAAGGTGTCGGCACCCAACTGTCGAATGAGATCGTCGATGGGAGGCGCGGACATGCGTGGCGGAGGCGCGACCGCCAAGACCGAGAGGGCGAGGGAGGAGGCGAAGAACCCGGCCAATAGATAAGGCTTCATGCCAATTCCTCGAACGACGGATGAACGATCCGGGATTGGGTCGTTTCGTCCACTGCGATTCGGTGTTCTCGTAGTAAGAACTGCGATTCCTTTCGAATCAGCGATCCGAAGAATCAAGTGACAATTTGTAGATTTATTACCCCGGCCCGAAAAGAGATCACGAATCGAAGATCTTAGCCCGACGCGCGAGCGATGGTTTTGCCTGGCTACCCCAATCCCTCGCTCGCGCGTCGGGCTAATTACCCCGATACTTCCGGGCCGGGGTAATACAATCGATCCTGCTGTTTCGAGCCGCGTATCGGGCTGTTGTTCGATACGGTCCTCTCCCGCTCCGTTGGATTGCTCAGGTGTTGACGAGATAACGCATGCCGGTCCGTAGGAGATACCAATTCACCTACGGACCGATGTCATGCGGGCGGAAGCCACGCACCTCATGTTCCTCCGCCGATTGCTGGTGGCATCATTGGAGTTCGACCGCATCGGCGCGTGGGACGATAGAGCTCCAAGTATAGTTCACCGCACCAACGCACACCCCACCGTCCGAAGCAGTATCCGTCGCGGTATTGCCCTGCAGAATGCAGTCCGTGAAGGTGACGGTGCCCGCGAGGATGGCAAAGCCACCCCCGAGGCCGCTGCCGTTCTGAGTCATGCTGACGTTTTTAATCGTCGCGGTCTTCCCCAAACCGCTGAAGAAGAGTCCCCCGCCACGGTTGCCGCTCGAGTTGGTATATAGGTAGCTGTCAGTCACGGCCAACTCCCCACTGCACCAGATGCCCCCGCCGTCAGTCGCTGCCGCGTTACAGTAGATCGATGTGTGGGACACGGAAAGGCCGCCCGTGAAGCTGTCGATCGCGCCTCCTCGAGAGCCAGCGACGTTCGAATGCAAGGCGCTATCGCACATGATCGCCACGCTCCCGCCGAAGTTCTCCACAGCCCCGCCACTGCCTGCGGCGTTGTTGTCGTGAAGCTCGGACGTACACAAGATCAGCGATCCGCGGGGGTCGTTATAGATGGCTCCGCCATCGCCGCCAGCGTGGTTGGCGTAGAGCGCGTCGCTCACCATGTTCAAAGTCCCGGAGTTGTACACTGCCCCGCCATTGCCGGTGACGTATCCATTACTGAGCGAAAGATGGTTGATCGAGCAGGTAATGTTGCCAGCGATCTTGAATAGACTGAGGGCGTCGTAGCTGAGCCCGAACCAGCGATGTCGATCACGTTGGATCCTGGGCCATCGATCATCATCGATTTGGTGAGGGTTGGGAGTTGGCTCGCTAACTGAATCGTACCAGTCAGTCCCGCCTGGAATTGAACGACGTTCTCAGCAGCACCATTGGCGGAAGTGATCGCTGCTCGGAGGGATCCCACTCCTACATCATTGAGGTTGACGACGGTGAAGGTCGCGGGCACAGCCCGATCTTCGAGAGATTCAAGGCGCGGGATGAATCCGGGGCGGCGTGGATGCGAGGACGGCTTGTTCTCACCCCAGAGGGTTTTGAGAACTTTGATGAGACGCATGATGTGGATCTCCTGTTAAGGACACATAGCGACACATACCCACGATGGGTTAGATGGAAATGAGAATCGATCAATTTGTTTGCGGGAGCATTCACTTGAACTATTTAATACGAATAACCGATACAATCGCTTCCGTCCATAGAAATCTCGTAACCGTTCACCGCTCCCTCAGAAGTGCCAAAAGTATACATGGATTATGGCCATCGTTGGCCAAATCTGACCTGTTCTGACCCTATTTTTACTGTTCATACGTCCACATTCAGCTAGAAAGTGTGTCGCTTTTCGAGAAGTGGTGAACGGTTACCAAATCTCAAAATAATTCAAGAAAATCGGAATCGATGTCGGCTCGCACTCTGGTCCCATCATCGAGCATCGGTCATGGATGTCAGAGTCGTCGATCAGTCGATGCCGTGAGGGCTTTGCTCCCCGACTGACGTTCGCTACACTAATCTCTGTTATTCGTGCCGATCTCCCAGGAGCCGACGATGCGCTGTACATGGCATGGTGTCTTCCCCGCCGCCGTGACGCACTTCCACGACGACCAGTCGCTCGACCTGCCCGCGACCATGCGGCACATCGACGCCATGATCGCCGGGGGCATCCACGGCCTCATCATGCTCGGCACGGTCGGCGAGAACTCCTCCCTCGAGTACGCGGAGAAGCTCGACGTACTGCGCGCCACCGTCGCGCATGTTGCGAAGCGAATCCCCGTCCTCACGGGCGTGGCCGAAGCCTCGACGCGCCTCGCCTGCCGATTCGCCGCCGACGCCCAGAAGGTCGGCTGCGACGGCCTCATGGTCCTGCCCGCGATGGTCTACAAGTCCGACCCGCGGGAGACCGTGGCCCACTTCCGCTCCGTCGCCGCCGCCGTCGATCTGCCCGTGATGATCTACAACAACCCCGTCTCCTACGGCGTGGACATCACCCCGCAGATGTTCGTCGATCTCGGCGACGAGCCGCGCTTCGTCGCCATCAAGGAGTCGTCCGAGAACGTCCGCCGCATCACGGACATCAAGATCCTGTGCCACGACCGCTTCGCCCTCTTCTGCGGCGTAGACGACCTCGTACTCGAGGCGCAGCTCCTCGGCGCGATCGGCTGGGTGTCCGGCCTCGTCAACGCCTTCCCCGCCGAGAACCGCCACCTGTGGGATCTCGCCATCGCCGGGAAGCGAGAGGAGGCGCTCGAGGTGTACCGCTGGTACACGCCGCTCTTGCACCTCGACACGCACGTCAAGCTCGTGCAGTACATCAAGCTCGCCGTCCACGAGTGCGGCTACGGCTCCGAGATGGTCCGCGCGCCACGCCTGCCGCTCGCCGGTCGCGAAAGGGAGAGCGTGCTGGGGATCATCCGCAAGGGGATCGCGTCGCGACCGAAGCTAGGGTGATGAAGCGAACGAACCACAGAGGACAGAGGACACAGAGGAATACACAGAAGGAGTGTCGCGAACCTCGCCGGAGGCTTCGACCCCAGCCCTACGTTCTGTAGCACTCCAGATGCCTATCCCCGCGCACCAGGCCAGTGGCTCTCGCAACCCTCGTCGTACCGCTTCCGCGAGCGACAGCGCTTTGCCGAACGTCACCGCCCTCGGGTCGCCGTTCAGTCGCCCGCCCCCGAGAGGACGAACGCCGCCCACGCCTTCGGCGGTGAAGTCTTCGCGCCCTTCGCCGGCTTGCCCTTCGGCCCGTCGAGGACGACTTTCAGGTTCGGCCCTCGCCCCCGCGCCCACTCCCTCACGCTTTTGGGGTCGCGGTAGACCGCCAGTTGCGCCCGCCGCATCGCCTCGGCGGGGGTCGCCTCGTTCACCCACATCTCGCGGTAGAACAGGGCCATGAGCGCCGCCGTCGCCTCGTCGTCCACCTTCCACAGGCTGGCGACGACGTTCCGCGTGCCGGCGACGTGGAAGGCGCGCGCGAGGCCGAAGACGCCCTCGCCACCCGCCACGTCGCCCAGGCCCGTCTCGCAGGCCGACAGCACCGCGAGCTTCAACTTACGCAGGTCCAGCCCGGCGATGGCGTCGGCGGTCACGACGCCGCGGTTGGGCGTGCCCTCGAGGTTGGCCCCGGCGCAGACGAGGCCGGAGAGGACCATCGGGCTGCGCGCCCCCGCCGCGGCGCGCTCGTTCATCTGACCGAAGCCGAAGAGCTTCTTGTCGAGTTGCAGGACGGTGCGGAACTTGGCGTCCGCGAAGTAGCCGTGTGTCGCCAGGTGCGCCGAGTCGGCGCGCGGCAGCGCGGAGAGAAGCGCTGCGGCGCTCGCCCCGTCGCCAGTCAGGAAGACTAGTTTGCGCTCGCCCGCCAGCTTCTTAAGCGAGGCGACCTCGGCCTTCGTGCCGGGCAGGGCGGGCCAGAGGGACTTGCCCTCGGCCGGGCCGCGCAGGGCGAGCGCGGACTTGGAGGCGGGAACATCGTCGTAGGCGACGCCGCCCATCGCCAGGACGGTCGGCCTCGCCGGGGCCTTCTGCCGCTTCGCCGTCAACTGGTCGAGCAGGAAGGGGCCGTGCGGCACCGTCGCGAGTCGGTGGTCCTCGAGCAGGATCGTGCCAGCGCTCTTGCCCGGCAGCGCGGCCCAGGGCAGGCGCGAGAGGGCCATGTCGGGGCTGACGTACACGGCCTTCGTCCCCGACGGGAGCTGCTTCGCTAGGGGATCCCAGACGAGATCGCGCAGTCGAGCGGCGTATCGCGCCTGGCCGTCATCGCCCTCGCTGATGGCCTGACGCCAGAGGCCGAGCGCCTCCTCGATCGGCCCCGCCCCGCCGAGTTCGACGCGCGTGACCGAATCTCGCGTGACGACGAAGGCGACGAAGTGCGGCGTGCGCTTCTCACCCTTCTTGCCTTTCACCTTCCGATCCTGCTCGAAGCGCGTGTAGCGCAGCAGGTCGATGAACGCCGCGTTGGCTGGCAGTGCCTTCCGCAACTCGTCGGGCGTGGCCTTGGCGAGGTCGTCGGAGCGTCCCAGCGCGGGCAGGAGCGGGAGAAGGGCTGCCTCCTTCTTGCGGATCTCCACGTCGATCACGTCGAGGCGGGCGTCCCGTGCCTTGGCCCTGGCCGCATCGACAGGGGCGAGCAGAAGGCTCTCGCGCTCACGCTTGAGGGACAGGACGGCGTCCCAAAACTCGCGTGCCTCCTCGGAGGATGCGGCGAGGACGGCGAGGTGCCTTTGCTCGTAGACGCGGGACAGCGCCGCCTTCGTCTGCCAAACGGCCGAGTAGGCGTCCGCCTTGGGGAGATGGAGCGTGGCGGACAGGTAGGCGTCGCGCGCCAGGGGCTGCGAGGCCAGGTAGTTCAGCGCCGTCGCCTCTGGAGCGAACGCGGCTAGGGACACAGCGGAATCGCTGTACATGCCGAGGGCGCGGCGGTGCAGCGGCTCCGCCTTCGCGTACTTGCCCAGTGATCTGTTCAGTTCGGCTAGGCCATTTAGACCCCGAGCCAGGTCGGGGGTTCCCTGCGGATATCGTTTCCTAGGGTAGAGCCGCTCGTACATCGCCAGAGAGCTGGTGTAGAGCGGCTCCGCCTTCGCGTATTCCCCCTGGAAATCGTAAAGGGAGGCGAGGTTGTACAGGGCAGTGCCCAACTGGGGGTGGCCTCGAGGGTATCGCTCCTCGGGGTACAGCCTCTCGAGCATCCCCAGGGCACGCGCGTACAGTGGCTCCGCCTTCCCGGAGTTCCCCTGTAACCTGTACAGTAGGGCCAGGTCGTTCAGACTTTGGGCCACCTCTGGGTGCCCTAGCGGGAAACGCTCCTTCGGGTACAGTCCCTCGCGCATCGTCAGCGCGCGTCGGTAAAGCGGCTCGGCCGACGCAAACTTTCTTCGAGACTGATGGAAACCAGCCAGGTCGTTCAGACTGTAGGCCAGGTCTGCGTGCCCCTGCGGGTATCGCGCCGTGGGGTACATCGCCCGGTTCATCTCCAGGGCGCGGCGAAGCAGCGGCCCGGCCTTCGTGTACTCGCCCTGTCTCTCGAGCAGTCCGCCCAGGTGGCTCAGAGTGAGTGTCAGGTCGGGGTGCCCCTGCGGGTACAGTACCTCTCCCATGTCCAGGGCACGGGTGTACAGACTTCTCGCCTCCGCGTACTTGCCCTGCCTCTGGCGCAGAATTCCTAAGTTATTCAGGCAGGAGACCAGGTCTTGATGTCCCTGAGGGTAGCGTTCCTTTGGGTACAGACCTTCGTACATCTTCAATGCGCGACCCAACAGCGGTTCCGCCTTGGCGTACTCGCTTCGCCGATAGTGCATCAAGGCCAGGGTGCGCAGGCTCACCGCCAGGTCGGGGTGCCCCTGCGGGTTGCGCTGCTTGGAGTAAAGCGATTCGTACATCTCCAGCGAACTGCGGAACAATGGCTCCGCCTTCGCATAGTCGCTCTGTTCTTCGTACAGAAATGCCAGGTTGTTCAGGCTCTGGGCGAGGTCGGCGTGCCCCCGCGGGTAGCGAACTCTGGGATACAGCCGCTCTCGAAGTTCGACTACCTTCTCGAACACACTCGCCGCCTCGCCGAGCTTCCCGGCCTGAAACAGAGCGACGCCGCGACGGTTCAGTCCCTCCACCTCCTTGATCTCCCCGAACCGCTCCCACGTCGCCGCGTCCGGTGGCCCCGCCGCCCACGCCGTGCCGATGTACGCCAACAGCAGCGTCGCCCCGAATAGTCGCGTCATGTCGTGTCCCCCTTCACTTCCCGCCCTGGTTGCCGAACGTCACCTTCCTCGGGTCGCCGCTCAGTCGCCCGGCCCCGAGAGGACGAACGCCGCCCACGCCTTCGGCGGCGAGGTCTTCGCGCCCTTCGCCGGCTTCCCCTTCGGCCCGTCGAGGACGACTTTCAGGTTCGGCCCGCGCCCCCGCGCCCACTCCTTCACGCTGCCGGGGTCGCGGTAGACCGCCAGTTGCGCCCGCCGCATCGCCTCGGCTGGCGTCGCCTTGCCCACCCACATTTCGCGGTAGAACAGCGCCATGAGTGCCGCCGTGGCCTCGTCGTCCACCTTCCAGAGAGACGCCACGACGTTCCGCGTCCCCGCGACGTGGAAGGCGCGCGCCAGGCCGAAGACGCCCTCGCCGCCTGCCACGTCGCCCAGCCCAGTTTCGGATCCACTCAGTACCGCGAGGTGCATCTTCCGCAGGTCCAGCCCGGCGATGGCGTCGGCGGTGGCGACGCCGCGATTCGGCGTGCCCTCGAGGTTGGCCCCGGCGCAGACGAGGCCGGAGAGTACCATCGGGCTGCGCGCCCCCGCGCCGGCACGTTCGTTGATTCGACCGAGGCCGAAGAGCTTCTCGTCGAGTTGCAGGACGGTGCGGAACTTGGCGTCCGCGAAGTACCCGTGCGTCGCCAGGTGCGCCGAG
>JANXSH010000672.1 GCA_025356615.1 Planctomycetia bacterium
GCCGCGGGCTCGGTGATGTCGGCGAGGATCCGCCGTCGTCCGCCGCAAGGGCACGCGAGCACGTCCTCGAAGTACACACGCCGGAGAAGGCACCTGTCGACCCTGGGCCGATCTCCCCAGGAGAACATTCGAGCGACACACGAACTGCAGCCGGCACCGAGCTGGTGAGCGCGACCTTCCGGATCACGCACCCCTTCCATCCAGACAGCGGCCAGGAGGTCGAGCTGCTCGTGAAGCGGGCGCACTGGGGAGAGGAGCGAGTCTTCTATCGATCACCCCAGGGCCATGTCGCCTCGCTTCCAGCACGTTGGACCAGCTTGGTCCCTGAAGATCCCGTAGTCACCCTGACCAAGGGGCGAGCACGGTTCCGCGTCGACGATCTCATCGAGCTGGTCGCTTGCGTGTCGAGGTTGAGGTCATGACGGCCCTCGAGACGCGTAAGGTTCATTTTGCCGCGACTGTAAGTTCCATTTTGCCAAAACACGCCAGCGAGGCTACGGCGGTCGTCGTCCTTGTCTTTGCGATTATCGTAGCGAAAGCGTTCATCTGGTGGCAAAGTCCTCTTGACATTCCTTCAGTACGCGGCATAAAGGGAATTACATTCGCTCAGGCTCGCCCCCATGGCCAAGAAGACCAAGACCCCCGACCCGAAGACCGAGGCGCTGCGTCGCCAGAGCGCGTTCAACGCCCATGCCGTGGGCGTGACGGACCCCCTCTTCGCGGGGTCGGACTTCTTCGATGCGCGCGATCTCGTCCAGGTCAAGTACGAGATGCTCCGACGGGTTCGTGTCGACGCCCGCCCGATCACCGAGAGCGCCTCGGCGTTCGGCTTCTCGCGTCCCTCGTTCTACCAGGCGCAGTCCGCCTTCGATCTCGCCGGGCTAGGCGGACTCCTACCAAAGAAGCCCGGGCCTCGGCGCTCCCACAAGTTGAGCGCCGAGGTCGTGACGTTCCTCGAACAGCTCCTGCACGCCGATGGATCCCTCCGGCCAGCCGTTCTGGTCGAGCAAGTGCACGAACGCTTCGGCCTTCGCGTCCATCCACGCAGCATCGAGCGGGCCCTCGCGCGGCCGAAAAAAAAACACCAGTGACCCTCGGCCTTTGGACGAGCGAGTGCAGCTTCACCGAAGGCTACGAGAAGCTTCGCAGCTGCGTGCTCGAAGCCAGGATCGCTGGCGGTCATTTCGGCTTGGTGATCTTGCTACGCGAGGGCGTCGCCGCCTGGATGGCGAACGCATTCTCGCTCATCGCGACGGAGGCGCGAAGCGCGGCGCAGGATCGGCCCGCCACGGCGCTCATCCCGGATGGTCTGCGCGCCGACGTGGCCCGTGTGTTCGCCAGCATGGTGATGACAACCTCCAGGGAGAGATGCGCATGAACGCTCCACAGAAAGTCACGGCCCGCCACCTCGCACGCTCGGCGTACCTATATGTGCGGCAGTCGACGATGCGGCAGGTCATGGAAAACACCGAGAGCACCGAGCGCCAGTACGCCCTGCGCCAGCGCGCCGTCGCGCTGGGCTGGCCGAGCGACAGCGTCGTCGTCATCGACACCGACCTCGGTCAGTCGGGAGCGTCCACTGACCGCGAGGGCTTCCAGAAACTGGTCGCGGAGGTCGGCCTCGGGCGCGCCGGCATCGTGCTCGGTCTGGAGGTGTCGCGGCTGGCGCGCAACTCCAGCGACTGGCACCGACTGCTCGAGATCTGCGCGCTCACGGATACGCTCATCCTCGACGAGGATGGCATCTACGATCCTGCTCACTTCAACGATCGCCTGTTGCTCGGACTCAAGGGGACGATGAGCGAGGCCGAGTTGCATGTACTGGCAGCGCGACTGCGTGGCGGACTCATCAACAAAGCGCGAAAAGGGGAGCTGCATTGTCGACTGCCGGTCGGCTTCGTCTACGATGGACAGGAGCGCGTCGTGTTGGATCCGGACAAGCAGGTCCAGGAGAGCGTGCGGCTATTGTTTCAAACCTTCGACCGGACCGGCGCGGCGCACGCGACAGTCAAGTACTTCCGAAACCAGTGTCTGCTCTTTCCCACAAGGGTACTCGGTGGCGCTCGGAAGGGTGAGCTCGCCTGGGGACCACTGAGCCTGGGTCGCGTTGCAAGTGTTCTGCACAGCCCGTGGTACGCCGGCGCCTATGTCTACGGCCGCGCGCGCACGATCAAGCGGCCCGGTGGCAAATATCGCCGTGAGCTTCGGCCACCCAGCGAGTGGCTCGCGCTCATCCGCGATGCCCATCCCGGCTACATCTCGTGGGACGACTACGCGCGCAACGAGCAGCGGCTTCAAGCTTCGTCCAAGGCGCTTCACTTCAATCGGTCGCAGACTCCACCCCGTGAGGGTCCGGCGCTCCTGCAGGGCCGGGCTGTCTGCGGACTCTGTGGCAGCCGCATGCATGTCCGCTACTCCTCGCGTGGCGAGAAGAACGAGCCCATCTACGTGTGCCTCGGACGGGGACGTGGTTTCGCCGGTCCGCTCTGCCAGACCATCCTCGGCGCCACCATCGACACCGCCATCGGCGAGCTCCTCGTCGAGGCTGTCTCGCCCATGGCGCTCGAGTTGACCCTCGAAGTGCAGAAGGAGATCCAGTGCCGCGCCGACGAGGCCGATCGGCTGCGCCACCGAAAGGTCGAGCGCGCGGAGTACGAGGTGGATCTCGCGCGTCAGCGCTACATGCACGTGGCGCCATCGAATCGACTCGTCGCGGACTCCCTCGAAGCGGACTGGAACGCCAAGCTGCGCGCCCTCTCCGAAGCTCGAGAGGAGTACGACCGTGAGCGGGCTGCCGATCGCCTCGCCGTCGATGACGAGGCGCGCCGTCGCATCCTCGCCCTCGCCACTGATTTTCCCGCCGTTTGGCGTGACCCTGCGACACCAGACCGGGAGCGAAAGCGGATGCTCGCCTTGCTCATCGAGGACGTCACCTTGACCAAGCGGCGCGAAGTCACCGCGGCGGTTCGCTTCAGGGCGGGTGCGACTACGACGTTGACGTTGCCGCGACCCCTGACCGCCCAGCAGCTTCGGGCCACCCGCCCCGAGGTGCGCGCGCAGATCGACACGCTACTCGACGAGTACACCGATGCCCAGGTCGCCCGCGTCCTGAACGAGCGCGGACTTCAAACGGGCGCCGGCGACCCCTTCGACGCGGTCAGCGTCCAGTGGGTCCGCTTCTCCGCGAAGCTGCCGAGCCTGAAGGCCCGGTTGCTCGCCGCGGGGATGCTCACGACGAGACAGCTCACCGAGAAGACCGGCGTACCACGAACGACGATCAGTCGATGGCGCACGCAGGGGCTGATCAAGTCGCGCATGTGCGCCGAATCCGGCGAATGGCTCTACTGGCTTCCCGAACAGATTCCTCCCTATCGCAGGCGGCAACAACAACCAGTGGGCAGATCCACTGCACGAGGTGCAATATGAGAGATGTTCCTTCTCCGTGGACGTGCTGAAGTGCCCAGCGTGCGGAGGACGGATGAAGCTCATCGCGATGGTGACGGATCCAACGAGCGTCGAGCGCTACCTGGGGAAGATCGGGGAGCCCACCGA
>JANXSH010001096.1 GCA_025356615.1 Planctomycetia bacterium
TGTCCGCTGATCGGCAACGTGCCGAGCGGCGTCAGTGAAGCCTCCTCGCCGTCCTTCTGGACGACCTGCCAGACGCTGTCGGCCTCATTCTCGCCAGAGACGTTGATCGTCTTGACCTTCGCGAGGTCCATCTTGAGCGTCTTCTTGAACATCATCGTCGGCAGGAGCTTCTCGCCCCCGGAGGGGAGGCGATAGAGGGCCATAAGGTCGGAAACCTTGTGGGTCTTCTTCACGTCGTCATCCTGCGTGATGACCACAGCGGGCCGACCCGGCTTCGTCACTTCCACCTTGGGGGCCAGGAAGGTCACGGCCCGGATGCCGCCCTTGAGGATCCCGCCTTGAAAGGTGAGCGTGGCGACGCCGTCGTCTCCCTTGTCCACCTCCGCCTCGAGGGTGATCTTGTTGATACCCTTGTACTTCGTCGTGCCGGACAGCGATACGTCCTCCTCGCCCTTAGTGCCGACGGCCACGATGGCCGTCATCGTGCCCTTCTCGTTGTCGAATCGCACAGTGCGGAGTTGCGTGAGCGGGACCAGGGTGACGACCCCCTCGAGGAAGCGGATCGAGGCGTCGTCGCGCACGACCAGCGCCTCGGTCCCTTCGTTCGCTACGACCGGACTCTTCTCTTTGGGATCCTTCTTCTTGATGACGTTTTCGGGGACGAGCCAGCCGAGGCGGCGGGTGCCTGCCGTGACCCGATAGCCTGTGACCTTGTGTTCCTTGCCGGTCGCATCGACGAGGACGATGGCCCCGGTCTTGTTCTCGGCGGGCTTTTCGTCAACCGGATAGGCGGGCGTGAGCGCCGCGAGGCCGAGGAGTAGCCCGAGGGCGATCGATGGTGGGGTCATGGTGGGATCCCTGCGAGGGTGGGAAGACGTTCATCTAGAAATGTTCCGACCTCGACGCCGTCGCTTCAAGGCGAATCGCCAGGAAATTCTGGATTCCCTATCCGCGAAGTCCCACGACATGCCCACGATCCGGCCTCTTCGCCGGAACCTTGCTTGCCTTCACTTGACGACAGGGCCATAATCAGGGGAGGAGTTCCGTGCTAACCCAGAGACATCGGTCATGGCGACGCCTGACGACGCGACAGACGACATCTTCTTGCCGGGCGGGCGGCTTCGCCTGGATCTGCTGACTGCGTCGTCGGTCGATGCGCTGGGTGAGGCCATCCGGCTGGCCCAGGAAACACGTTGGGACAGCGTCCGCAGTCCGCACGTCTTCATGGGTCTGCTGGCGCGCCCGGATCGGAGCGTCTGCCTCTGGGGCCAGCGTCTCCAGGCCGACCTCCCCTATCTGCTCACGCAGTTCCAGGACTTGTTCCACCAGGAAGAGGGCGACATCGAGGCGTTCCTGCTCCTGAATCGCGAATTCCTTTCTGACAACGTGATCCGCCTGCTACGCGAGGCGCGATGCAGGGCCTGCGAACACTCCCGCAAGCAGATCACGCCGATGGACATCCTCATCACCCTGCTGACCGCCTCGAAGAGCATCGTCGGCGAACTCTTCGAGAAGGTCGGCGTCACCGCCGCGAAGCTGACCGAGCAGGCGGTCATCGCGGAACACACCAGCGCGACCAGCGAAGCGAACGAGGCGAGGGAGGATTAGCTGCGGCTGAACGAGGATGGACGAATCGAAGTGTTGGAGGAAGCACGACGATGAGCGACCGACTCCGAGGCTTACCGCAATTTCCCTCCGAGGATTCCAATCGGTACGAGCGGGAAATGGGGCCGAAAAAGCATGCCCCCGATCGCTTCGTCGATCGATTCCGTCACGCATGGCCGGTGTACACGATCTTCGGCATGTTGCTCTGCCTCTGGCTGACGGCGCTCCTCGTAACCGGCCTGTCCTCCAACAGCTGGGGGGCATTCTGGGTCGTGTTCATTGTGCCACTCATCGCATTTCTGAGTGTTATAAGGTTCTGGTGGTGGTCGCAATTTTTTTCGCCTCATCGTAAAAATGATTGAGCTGACTACCGTATGTTACCTGTGACACGGATAATTCCCCCGTCTTATCCGTGTTCATCTGTGGCTAATCCTTCTTCCATCCGCTTGACGGAAGGTAGCGGCACGGGTACGATCAGCTATACCCTCTTGGAACAGAATGATTCCTGCCACGAGTTCTTTTCATGATCGACTCGTCCCTCACCTTGGTGCAGACGCTAACGGAACACCAAATCCTGACTCCAGTCCAACTCGAGGAGTTGGGCCGGAACCTAACGGCGGCCTATCCCGAGGCCCAGCCACTCGCTCGTGAGTTGATGAAGCGAGGCTGGCTAACGGCGTACCAGGCCAACCGCCTGTTCCAGGGAAGGACCAGCGAGTTATTCCTGGGTCCGTATGTGCTGTTGGAGACGTTAGGCGAGGGCGGCATGGGGCAGGTCTTCAAGGCACGCCATCGGCTCATGAACCGCGTGGTCGCCCTCAAGGTCATCCGCAAGGAGCGGCTGGGTAACTCCAGCGCGGCGGATCGCTTCGTGCGCGAAATCCAAGCGGTGGCACACTTGTCGCACCCGAATATCGTCATCGCCCATGACGCCGACCGCGCGGGCGATGTCCTTTACTTTAGTATGGAGTACATCGCCGGATGCGACCTCGATAAGGTCGTCAACAAGCTCGCGCCTCAACCACTGCCTGTCGGTGTGGCGTGTGACTACACTTGCCAGGCCGCGCGAGGTCTCCAGCACGCACACGAACGAGGACTGATCCATCGCGACATCAAGCCCGCAAATCTCTTACTGGCCGAGAGGGATGGGGTAGTCAAGATCCTGGACATGGGGTTGGCTCGTCTCAGCCTGGCGGACACGCCCGTGGGCGGAGCCTTGACCCACGAAGGGAACTTGATGGGAACCCCCGACTACATGGCCCCCGAGCAAGCAATGGACTGTCACGCGGCCGACGGCCGGGCCGACATCTACAGTCTCGGCTGCACGCTCTACTTCCTCCTGGCTGGCCGAGCGCCGTTCGCGGATCGGGGCATCGCCCAGAAGATCGGTGCCCACCTCAATCACGAGCCGCGCCCGATCGAGGAACTCCGGCCCGGCCTACCCAAAGGGTTGGGGGATGTCCTGCGAAAGATGATGGCCAAACAGCCCGAGCAACGCTTCCAAACTGCGGGTGAGGTGGTCGCCGCCCTCGACGTGTTCGCCACGAAGACCGCGATTCCCGTCGCAGCTTTCGCCGCGTCCCCGACCCTTGCCCACCAGTCGGTTCTTGCCACCGTCACCACGGATGGAACCCCCACCCCCGAAATGGCTCAGGCCCACCGCATCCTACCGGCTGATCCGATTCCTACCCTTCGGATCTTCGATCGATGGACCCGCCGCCAACTCCTGCTCGGCGGCTTGGCAACCGGGTTGGCCGTATTGGCTCCAGTGGCATACCGCTTTCGGCCTCGCCCTCAGCCGATCAGGCCAATTGAGGATGAAGCGCAGTTTCGGGAGCCGTGGTATCCCAAGGAACTGCTCAAGGTTTTGGGCGACGATCGCGGTCGGCACTGGGGGGCGGTTCGGACCGCCGCCTACCAAGCCGATGGCAAGATCATCGTCAGTGGCGGGGATGACACCGTCGTCCGCCTCTGGCACTCCGATACGCTGCGCGAAAAGAGGCTGCCGCTCCGCTCCCACACGGCCACGGTGCGGCAGGTCGCCTTCTCTCCCGATGGCAGATATGTGGTTTCCCTCGGCTCCGATGGCAAGATGCTCCTTTGGGACGCGGAAACCGGCAAGGAGGTGCGTGGCTTCTCAGGGAGTGAGAGTATCTCGCACCTGCATTTCTCGGCGGACGGGCAATCGATTCGCGGAATCGCGACTCAGTCCCTCCACTTGTGGGAAACGACTACGGGAGGGCAGTCCGGCTATGGTCTGCCGACCGAGGCCGCGCTCAACTGCCTGGACGTTCTCCTCGGCGGGCAACTCTTCGTATTCGGCGAGAGTCCGCCGAACACTACCAGTTGGTTCCAGGTGCGTATCTGGAACTTCGACACCAAAACATTCGTACACACTCTTCCGGGTAACGCGAAGCCCGCTGGATTCGCGACCCTGAACCCGGCCGACCAGGCCAAGATTCCGTCGCAGTCGCTGGTAACTGTTTCGATCGGGCAGGCCGGCCGTCGGGTGATCGGCGTTACCAACCTCGGCGAGGTGATCCTCTGGGACGTTTCGGCAACCCCCCGACAGATTTCCCTCCTCCGGCAGGAGGGCGTTTCGTGCGCCCGAATCTCTCCCGATGGCTCACTCGCCGTCGTCTACCATCGCGACGGGACGCTCCAGGTGTGGGAAATCGAGGGGGCGAAGAAACGCGGGGATCTCACCGGCCATCAGGGGGCCGTCGTCGATTGCACCTTCTCCCCCGACAGCAAGCACGCCTTGACGGTCAGCGACGATCGAACCTTGCGTCAGTGGGATCTTGCAACGTGCAAGGAACTGTGCCCACGCACCGGGCACACCCACCGGGTCGAGGATGTCACCTTTTCGGACGACGGGCAGCGCTTACTCAGCGGCGGTGCCGACAAGACCATGCGACTCTGGGACTTGAAGAAAGGCAAGGAGAAAGCCGTGGAGATTCGCTCTTTCGTCCACAAAGCGGGCGTGTCTTCGGTCGGATTCCTACCCCGCGAGGAAGAGGTGTTTTCTACCGAGGCGTCGCAAACGGCTCGGCGCTGGGAAGTGGCCGACGGCCGGATCGTCTTCAGCTTCCCCTGGGCGCCGAGTTCCTCGCCCGTGGTCATGCTCTACTCTCGGAAACACCCTCACGCCTACATCGCACAATCGCAAGGATCCGTTTGCTGCGTGGATTTGCTGTCCGGCAAGCAGGTCAGTCCCGGTGCCACCCCCACCCCTACCTCCGCCAGTTGCCTCGCGGTCTCGGCGGACGGCCGGCGAGTCCTCTTCGCGGGGACCGATCCCCTCGTTCGCTACGCCGATCTCGTCGAGGGCCGGGAATTGAAGCGCTTCGGGGGACACACCGACACGGTCCACGCCGTCGCCTTCGCGGAGGAGGAACGCTACGTTTTGTCCGCCGGGAAGGACCGGCGCTTGCGCCGGTGGGAAAGTCGCGGCAACGGCAAGGTCGATCGAGAGGTCGAACTCCAAGGGCCGCTGCCGAAGATCATCACTTCGATGGCCTTCTCTCCCGATGGCAAACTGCTGGCGTGCGCGGGCTTCAACGACTACGAGGGGGTCGTCACACTCTGGGACATAGATGGTAAGCTCCGCAACCACTGGCAGCTGCCCGGCCCGGTGCAGCGGTTGACCTTTGCCGACGACAGCATACACTTCGCGACAGCGAACGCCAACGGGACGGTCTATATCTATCGTATCGATCGAGTCGGGAAAGGTTGACCTTTTGCCCCGCATGGGGCAACTACTCGAATGGGGAGCAGTGGCACGATACAATCACCCGCCTCAGCACTACATTTACCATCGATCCCTCTTCCTCCGTTGTTGCTGGACCGCTTGGATCTCGGACAACGGGCCTCCCCATGAGGGACTCTGGTGGCCCAGAAGGAGCCTCCGATGAACGGTAACGTCCGAACTCGAGCAGCTCACGCCCCACCCTCCGCCCGGTCGGCTTCTTCGCGGGGTCGCGGCTGGCTGATACTGACGCTCCTGGTTCTGTTCGCGGTGGGCGCGACAGGGGGGGCGTGGTGGTATCTCCGCATTCGGCCTAACGATCTGAACAAGACGACACCATCGGACCCCGTTTCGGGGTCGAACGAGTCGAAGACTGAGCCTGACTCGTGTTCCGACGATGTCGATCCGAAATTTCTCGAACTTCTGGAGTTCGGTCCCCCCGTCGAGGTTCCCTTCCGGCGTAGCCTCCTCGACGGTCTGTCGGATCGGCCCATCCCTCCCCTGGAGGTCTTCCCCTGGCAGCCTCGCGGGCTGGTCGCTGTCTTCGGCGAGCATCGCATGCGAGGCGTTCTGCTCGCCACCAGCCCCGACGGCAAACAACTTGCCGTCGGCTCCCCTGGCAGCGGCTACGTCCGCATCGGCCCGACCGAGACCCTGCGCGAAACCGCAGTGATCGCCTGCCCCGTCGCCGCCCGGAAGCTGTGCTGGTCGCCGACGGGCCGATCCCTGGCCGTGAGCGGGGATGACGGCGTCGTTCGGCTGTATGACATTCGCGACCTCGACCGAATTCCCGCGCCGGTCTCGATGGAGAAAGTGGCCGTCGCTGGGTTGATTACTTGCTTGTCCTTTTCCGGCGACGGGAAGTACCTCCTGGGTGGCGACGATACGGTGCGGCTAGGCATCGGTTGGGTGTGGGACGTGGCAACCCAGAAAGTCGCGAATCGGTTGGTTCACGTCGGACCAGTCATGAGTGTGGCGTTTTCCCCTGTTCCCGGAGACTACCGGGCACTAACCGCAGGTGGTCCAGAAGATGGCCAGCTGCACCTGTGGGATGCTCTGACCGTCGGTAAGAACCGCGCGGTCATCGACTTCTGCAAGCCGCCGGAGAAGTACGACACGACAACCGTTGTCGGCGATGTCGCCTTCTCTCCCGATGGCAAGCGCGCCTTGTCGTGCCACCCGGACTTACTGGTCCGCGTCTGGGATCTGAGCCGATTCGAGAAGGGCAAGGAGTTGCACTCCTATGGGGGACACGCGGCGACACCCATCGCCGCCTTTTCCCCTGATGGGAAGTATGTGACCACCGCCCGAGGGGCCGATAACGGCGTCTGGTTGTGGGACGCTACCCAGGTGAAACAGGTGCGCAAACTGGCCGTATCGCCGGGAGTCGATGCCCTCGGCTTCCTGTCCAATGACCAGATCCTTTTCACAGGTACGAACGGCCTCGACCACAACGTCCACCTCCATGAGGTGGCAACGGGCAAGGAACTCCAGCCCCCCACGGGACACCTGATGGACCTCACCAGTGTGGCCCTGTCTCCCGAGGGCGGGGTTCTGGGATCGGCGGGATCCGACTACGTCATAAGACTGTGGGGCCTGAAGGACGGGAAGCAGCGGCACGCCCTGGCGACGGGTAGCCTGGTCAGGGTCGGATTCCATCCCGACAGTCGGCGCGTCTACTTCTATAGTCTTTCTCACGGCGTCGTATCGTTGGCGGATGTCGAAACGGGTCAGCTGAATACACCTGCCTACAACAACCAGCACGGCGGGGGAATATACTCTGCCTCGATCACCCGAGATGGCCGATACGCAGTGACGGGAGGGTATCACGAGGGGTCCGTTCGCATGTGGCGGCTGAAAGACGGTCTACAGGTTCGCCGATTCGACTTCGGTCCGAGCCAGGGGCCAGCGATGGTGACGCTGGCCCCGGACATGCGGCGCGCCCTGCGGATCGGTGGGGGCACGACGCGGCTGCTCCATCTCCGCTGCCAGAAGGAGCGGCATCAGTGGCCCGGCTTCCAGGGATGGGCACCCTTCTTGCCCGATGGTCGGGCCGCCTTCTTCGGAGGGGCCACCGCGCCGGTGTGGAAGATATCGAAAGATGACCCCAAGGAGGTGGGGCGGATCGATCTCGATCTGACGGGTGTGAGTGCGGGGCAAATCAGCGCCGATGGCAAGCGATTGGCCGCCGTACTGTCGGGCCGGGTCGTCGTCTTCGATTTGGAATCGGCGCGAGCGATCTGGGACTGGACGCCTCCGCCGCACTTCGGCGGCGTGGCGGGGGTGACGCTGTCGGTCGATGGCGGCTATCTGGCGACCGCCAATGGCGATGGCACGGCCTACGTCGTTCGTCTACCCTGATCCGATCCATCCGCATGCCCCAGGGCACCGAACGCGACAGCGTTCCTCCCCTCGCCTCTGTACCATTGGTATCTACACAAGTGAAAAGGTGAAGTCTCCCAGCGTCTGACCCCACCCCCCAACCCCCTCCCCTAAAGGGGAGGGGGAGCCGAAGGCGTGTCTGAAGGCGTGAAGTCTCCCACGGGCCGGTCTTGCTCC
>JANXSH010001123.1 GCA_025356615.1 Planctomycetia bacterium
TCCAGTTCGACGCCTTCACGCTTCGCTTCGCGCGCAGGGAGGTCTGAGAGCGTGTGAAGAATGAGGCGAGCCGGGAGCGTTAGCGACCGGAGTGAATGACCGGCGGCACCACCCTCCAGTCCTTACGACACTCCAAGCAACACTCCGGTCGCTAACGCTCCCGGCTCGCCTCATTCTTCACACGCTCTCAGACCTCCCTGCGCGCGAAGCGAAGCGTGAAGGCGTCGAACTGGAGCGACTGGCCCAGATCGCCGGTGTCGCGGAAGAACTGCTCGAACAGTTCGCACAGGTGTTTGGAGGCGATGTAATAGTAATTGTGCTTCCCGTTGCGATCACAGCCCAACAGGCCGTTGTTGCGCATCAACGCGAGGTGGTGGCTGACGGCGGGCTGCGTCTGACCGAGCAGGGCGACCAGGGAGGTGACGTGCATCGGCCCGTTTTGGGAGAGGGCAAGGACGATCTTGAGTCGTGACTTGTCCGAGAGGAGCTTGAATACGGCCGTCAGGTCGTCGATCGTGTCGTGTTTGACCTGTAATTCGGGGCCGGCATGGGGAAGGATACTTTCGACCTGCGCCAGAGGCTCGATCAGGGTAGCGGTCAAGAGATGTACTCCTGCGAGGATTCCGATAAGCGCATCGTGGGCGCGTTCGACCGGCGAGTTCGGACGAAATGCGATCCACCTGGATTGCGTGCGTTACCGGATCCCGAATGAGGAACGATCCGCCTTTCGGGGAGGTGCGAGTCCCCCGAGAGGCCACGAACGATCTTCACGGTCCGCTTCTAACCGGGGACTGATCTTGGAATGAGAGCAGGGAGAACGAGTCGGACGCGAACCAATCGTGAAAATCGAGATGAAGAGTAGAATAACCGTGGCGCTCCGGTCGTCAATGCAATTCTATTCGATTTCTTCTCATTCCTCCAAGAACTCGACACCCGCAGGAGTTCATTTCATCAGGCCATAGGCCCGCAGCGTCGCGGCGATCCGGGCCTCGCCAGCGGCGTCGAGAGCCACCAAGGGGAGACGTAGTTGGCCGCTGTCGCGACCGAGTAACTTCATCGCCGCCTTGAGCGGGATGGGGTTGGTCGCCACGGACAGCAGGTCACGAGACAGCATGAATAGCTTGCGGTGCCAGGCCAGCGCCTCGGCGTTCTTACCCGCGTCGTGGGCGGCCACCAGCGCCTTGAGGTCGCCCGGCACGATGTTGCCCACCACCGAGACGACGCCCCGCGCGCCGATGCTCATCAAAGGCAGCGTCATGCTGTCGTCGCCGGACAGGATCGTGATGTCGCACAGCGAGGCGATGTGCGACGCCTGGTCCAGCGAGCCGGTCGCCTCCTTGACGGCGACGATCGAGGGGATCTCCGCGAGCCGGGCGATCGTCTCGGGCGTGATGTTCGACGCCGTCCGGCCGGGGATGTTGTACAGCACGATCGGCAGGTCGCACGCCTCGGCGATGGCCGCGAAGTGGCGGAAGTAGCCTTCCTGCGTCGGCTTGTTGTAGTACGGCCCGACCTGGAGCGAGCCGTCCGCCCCGGCGGACTTCGCGAACTTCGTCAGGCGGATCGCCTCGCGCGTGCTGTTCGATCCGGTGCCGGGCACGACCTTGATCCGGCCCGCAGCCTGCTCGACGACGGCGGCAATGACCTTCTCGTGTTCGTCGTGGCTGAGCGTGGGGGATTCGCCCGTCGTGCCCACCGGCGCGAGGCAGTCGGTGCCCTCGGCGATGTGGAAGTCCACCAGTTTCCGCAGGGCGGCGTAGTCCACCTCGTCGTTGCGTAGCGGCGTGATTATCGCGACCGTCACGCCCGCGAACATCTCCCCCTTCGTCCTGCTCATACCCGTTCTCCGCGCCCTGTCAGAAATAAAGATGCGGCCCCGTCCACCGGACAGACCCGCCCTGGTGTTTTACAATGCTGGCGTAGGAAGGAAAGCAACGTCTCACGCGGAACCCCATGCTCTCGCGCGGAATCTCTCTGATCCAGTACCTCGTCGCCCTCGCCGGGGCCGGCGCGTTCGGCCTCTTCGTCCTCGCGCTCGGCCTCGATCCGGAGTCGGCGGGTCGCTCGCGCCTCGGCCTCGGGCCGGCATGGGCCGTCGATCTCGGCTGGCTCTGCCTCTTCGGACTCCAGCATAGCGGCATGGCCCGACGAACGTCCAAACGCCTTTGGCTGCGCATCATCCCCGAGAGACTGGAGCGATCGACCTACGCCGCAACTTCGGGCCTCCTGCTCCTCGCGCTGCCCTTCGTCTGGCAGACGATCCCCGGCGCGGTGATCTATCGCCTCCCCCTCGCGGTTGTAGTCGTGCCGCTCGCCGCAGGCGCGGGGCTGGCACTTGTCAACGGGACACACGACCACGCGGGATTGTTCGGCCTGCGCCAGGCGTGGTCGGTCTCGACGCCCGAGCGCCTGGAGTTTTGCGGGCCGTATCGCCTGGTGCGCCACCCGCTGATGGCGTGCCTGCTGGTCTTCCTGTGGACCCAGCCGACGATGACGCCGACACTCCTCCTTCTCAGCGGTGGACTGACCGGGTATATCCTCCTCGGCATACTTCTCGAGGAACGTGACCTGCGGCGAACGTTTCCCCACGAATATGCTGCGTACCAACGACGGGTGCCGATGCTGCTCCCCTGGCGCGGCGTGACATCCATGAAAGAGGATCGCTGATGACTTCGATTTCTCCCATCCGCGCGGTAGTCTTCGACGCGGTCGGCACGCTCATTCGGCTCGACCCCCCTGCGGGGGATGTCTACGCGGAGTTCGCCGCGCGCTTCGGGAGTCGGCTCGACGCCGCCGAGATTCGTCGCCGATTCGATGTCGCGTTCGCGGCCCAGGAACGGATCGACGCGGAGCGCGAGCATCGCACCGACGAGGGACGGGAACGGGAGCGCTGGCAACAGATCGTCTACGAAGTCATCGACGATTGCGAAGATCCCGAGGGATGCTTTCGAGCGCTCTACGATCACTTCGCGCTGCCGTCGTCGTGGCGCTGCGACGACGACGCGGCGGCGGTCCTCACTGGAATGAAGGCGCGCGGGTATGTCATCGGCATGGCGTCGAACTTCGACCATCGCCTCCGACCGATCGTCGCGGGTCTGAATGACCTTACTGAACTGGATCATCTGTGGATCAGCTCGGAAATCGGGTGGAAGAAGCCAGCGAAGGGGTTCTTCGCAGCGGTGTGCCGGACGTTCGGGATGGATCCTGCGAATGTCCTCTTCATCGGAGACGATCTGACGAACGACTACAACGGGGCGCTCGCGGCGGGGATGTCGGCGCTGCTGCTCGACCCGCGCGGACGCTTCGATGTCCCCGCTCATCACCGCATCGGGCGACTCGGCGACCTCCTTTCTCTGGACGACTCGACCCTTGGGGGGAGTAATTCGTAGGGTGGGTCGAGCGGAGCGAGGCCCACCAGCACTTCACCGGCTCCATCCCAG
>JANXSH010001180.1 GCA_025356615.1 Planctomycetia bacterium
CGTCCGCGTCGAACTCGGCCCCAAGGACATCGAGAAACAGGCGTGCGTCCTCGGCCGGCGCGACCGGCCCGGTAAGGAGGGCAAGGAGTTCGGCGTCCCACTGACCGAAGCGGCGACCCGCATCGACGCGCTGCTGCGAGACATCCAACTGAGCCTCTTCACCAAGGCGAAGGCGTTCCGCGACGCGCATCTGAGGAAGGCGGACACTTACGACGAGTTCAAGAAACTCATCGAAGAGCCGGGCTTCGTGTGGGCGCACTGGGACGGCACGCGCGAGACCGAGGACAAGGTCCAGGCCGAGACGAAGGCAACGATCCGGTGCATCCCGTTCGACCGCATCGAAGAGGCGGGGGCGTGCATGGTGACGGGGCAGCCGAGCAAGGGGCGTGTGGTGTTTGCAAGGTCGTATTGAGGAGGCGACTCATGACGTTTTTGGTGAGTATCGATCGAGACGAGGACGGTATCTGGGTGGTCAACTGCCCCGCGATTCCAGGGTGTGTCAGCCAGGGCGCGACCAAAGACCAGGCCATCGCCAACGTCCGGGACGCCATCCGGGCGTGCTTGGAGGTGCGTGCGGAGCGGGGCATGCCGTTGACGGTCGAGACGCAACAAGTCGAGGTAATTGCCTGACGGCTCACCTGCCGGTCCTGAGCGCTCGAGACAGTCGTTCCAATCCCGTCGTGGACGTGTAAGAGGCTTCACCGCGTTTCGCTTCGTCGATCACGACCTGCGCCAGCCTGGGTTCCTGATCCTTATGATCGAAAACGCCTGCGCGGGAATCGACATCCCCGTCGCAGGCTTTACCAGGTGAAGACGTGCAAGGAGGGACTGGGGCTCGAGTAGGGGCGACTCGAGGAGAAGGAGTCCGAAAGATTCCCCCACGCCTCAGCCCGACCCGCTTCCGAGTCGGGCCGAGAAGCCTGAACTACCTCGAACCACCGTGAGTCCCTTACGGGGCGCGGAGTCAGGGGGAGGCAGACGGAATGCGGTTCCTCTTACGCCAGCGACGTGCTGCGAGTAGCCCGATCCCGCCGATGCCGACCAGCGTCAGGCTCGCCGGCTCGGGCACGGCGGTTATCTGGACGGGCTGTCCGGGTTCGGTCTCGAAGCCGACGGTGCCGATCGTCAATCCCAGCGGATTGTCCGACGCATCCAGGGCGTTGACCGTAACCTGAGCGAAGCCGTACAAGATCCCACCCGGCCCGTCGAAGCGCAGGCCCAGATACCCCGTCCGGCCCTCGAAGTTGCCGGACGGCGGATCGAAGGTAGTGAAGAAGAAGAGATTGCCCTGGTCGAACGACGCGAAGGAAAAGATGTTCGCCGCCGAGACCGTGTCACCCACGGCGAGTCGGCTGGCGGTGGGGAAGCCGTTGATCGTCGGCGTGTCGATGACGACGCCGTTGTTACCGCCGAACGGGAAGTCCACCACGTCGAAGCCGACAGAAACGATAGGATCGAGGAGGAGGGCAGCGGTGAAGGTAAAGTCGGTAATCCCGTCGAGATTCACATCCAGCGAGTAGGACTCGATGTTCCCCGCATTCAGGGTCACGTTGACATCGCGGGTCATGAGGCCCGCCTGCGCGGACTGCCCCAACCCCAGCAGGACGAGGGCTGCCGAGAGCGTCACCCAAACGGGGACGGCCCGGCGAGACTTGTTTGGTAGTGCGTTCATCCGATTCCTCCTGTATTCGTAGCCTCGAAGAGGTCCACCACTCCGCATTAGTAGTGAGTCATCTCCACAGGCGATCCAAGAAAAGCCGAAATACCAGATTCGGCGGGTGCGCCAGCGGATTCTGGCAGGGACGAGGTTAACTGGGAACGAGTAGAAGGCGAAGCCCACCGGTTGCAACCGGTGGGCTTGGGGTAGCGCCTCCCTTCCGCCAGAATCCGCTGGCGCACCCGTCCGCTACTCGGCGTGGTTCCTTCTGTGGAAGCCGATGGGATGAAGAGGCGCGATCAGGCTCGGTCTCGTGCGGCATCCCTTGGGCGAGACGGTTGGGGCGATGCACACGGAGGATCTGGCGGTTTCGCATCGGAAAGTGATGCCGTCAA
>JANXSH010000678.1 GCA_025356615.1 Planctomycetia bacterium
GGGCAAGCCACTTCGGTAGCGGCGGGGATTCCCACGGTGCTTCGCTCGGGGTGCTTCCGTGGTCTCATCGCCTACTCCTTCTCGTACTTCTTGGGCCTCTCCTGTTCATTGTAGGCAACGGATTATTTCACAGGCTCTCAGGGCGACTTGGTCGAACCTATTCCGATCGATCCGGCGTGGGACGAGAGCAAGATGACCCTGGTCTATCTCTCCGACTTGCAGGAAATGAATCCGAGCGTGGGATACGGCACGTTCGGCAAGAATGGCCAACTGGGCTATGGCATCGGTGGCGCGAAGGGCAGCCCGATCACGGTCGCGACTCGGACGTATCCCAAGGCGATTTCGCTGGCCCCGCCGCACTTCGGCCACTCCACCGTTCGGTACTCGCTGGGGGGAAGCTATAAGCTATTCCATGCCTGGGTCGCGGTGAACGATTTGACCGATGACAATCGAACCGGGCCGGAAACCCCTCTCGAGTTCGTCGTACTCGGTGACAATCGGCGTCTATGGGTTTCCAAACCGATGCGCCTGGCCGGTGTGACAGAAGAGTGCCGAATCAACGTGCAAGGCGTCAAGGTGTTGGAATTGCAAGTACATTGTCCTGGCCTCATGCATTGCGCTCGCGCGGTTTGGTTGGAGCCGCAGGTGTTGAAGTGAGCGACCGCAACCCATCCGCCGAGGCGGTGCAATGAGCGACGCATTCCTTCGCACAGACGAACTGGCTCTCCAGCAACACCTCGACGCGCAGCCCGGCGACATGGTCACGCGCCTCGTCCTCGCGGACCTCCTCGAAGAACAGGGCCGGGACGACGAGGCGAAGGCCCAGCGCCTTCTCGTCGAGATGAAGCTCTGGCCTGACAATCATCTATATCTAACGTTCGAGCGCTTCCCCGGCTATCGCTGGTGGAGCCGCGCCACGGGCGAACATAACTCTCGGATCTACTCCGCGATTCCGGCGAAATTCCAACCGTATATGCCCGACGGCCTGTGGCTCTACGAGACTCGCCTCGAGGCCGAGGCCGCCTTCCTCCAGGCGTTGCGCGACGCGGGCGAACTCTGACCCCTCCTCACCCCATGAGATACCCCATGCGAATCCTCCTCTCCGTCCTCGCCCTGCTGGGAGCGCTGACCGTGAACGCCGCCGACCTGCCCGAACCCGAGAAACTCCCAGTCCACAAGGATCTCCCCGACCCGCTCGTCATGCTCGACGGCACGCGCGTCCGCACCGCCGACGACTGGACCAAGAAGCGCCGCCCCGAGTTGCGCACGCTCGTGCAGCACTACATGTACGGCTACCTGCCGGCCCCCGCGAAGGTGACGGCGAAGGTCGATCGCGAGGACGAGAAGGCGCTCGGAGGCAAGGCGACCCTCCGTGAGATCAGCCTGACCGTCGGCGGCGCGGCGGAGAAGATTCACCTCCTCCTCGTCGTGCCCAACGACCGCGCCGGTCCCGCGCCGGTCTTCGTCGGCATGAACTTCGACGGCAATCACACGCTCCTCGACGACGACGCGATTCGGCTCTCAACGGCTTGGATGCGTCCCGGCCCCGGTGTGAAGAACGCCAAGGCCGCCGCCACCGGGCGCGGCAAGAACAAGGAGGCATGGGACATCGCTCAGGCCGTCGAACGTGGTTACGCTATCGCCACATTCTACTACGGCGACGCCGACCCCGACCGGGCCAAGGAGCGAGGCGGCCTTCGGCCCACGTTCGACAAGGACGAGAAGGCCGGCACGATCGCCTTCTGGGCGTGGGCCATTCACCGCGTCGTCGATCACCTCGTCACGCGCCCCGACCTGGACGCGAAGAAGGTCATCGTCTTCGGCCACTCGCGCCTCGGCAAGACGGCCCTGCTCGCCGCCGCGATGGACGACCGCATCGCCCTGGCGATCCCCTCGCAGGCAGGTTGCGGGGGCACCGCGCCGAGTCGCGGCACCGTCGGCGAGTCCGTCGAGCGCATCAACAAAGTCTTTCCCCACTGGTTCAACGCCGCGTTCAAGAAGTTCAACGCCGAACCCGCCCGTCTGCCGTTCGACCAGCACAGCCTCTTGGCGATCGTCGCCCCGCGCCCCGTGCTGTTCAGCAACGCCGTCGAGGACAGTTGGGCCAACCCGGAAGGGCAATTCGAGGTGCTGAAGGCGGCCGAGCCGGTCTATAAACTCCTCGGTGCCGACGGCCTCGCCTCGCCGAAGAAGCCGAAGGTCGGCACCCTCTCGGCGGGCACCCTGGGCTACTTCATCCGTGACGGCAAGCACTCGACGACGAGCGAGGACTGGAGGGCGTTCCTCGACTTCTCGGATCGCCACCT
The DNA here is from genome assembly GCA_025356615.1 of Planctomycetia bacterium. Taxonomy (GTDB): domain Bacteria; phylum Planctomycetota; class Planctomycetia; order Gemmatales; family Gemmataceae; genus JANXSH01. The sequence goes on from JANXSH010000678.1 coordinate 2,307, forward strand.
GGGCAAGCCCGTGAAGAAGACGAAGGAGTAGAATAATGAGAGAAGGAGGTCCGCATGGCGTCCATGATCGCGACGCTGTCGCTGGGCAACGTGTTGCTAGGATGGTTTAAGTCCCTGTCAGATAACTCTTTATCCCGATCAGGAGATTGGCACTAAGACAGGGGCGGCTCACGCCAGTTCGCGTACACCCTGCCGCGCCGCCGCCTCCTCCGGCACGCGGTTCAGCCCGTCGGGCGTCGTCGGGTTGCCTGCGAAGTCGAGCCAGCAGTGGCGGCGATAGTCGTAGAGCTTGCACACCCGGCATATCCGCAGGAACTCCCCCAGCGACCACGGCACGACGACGGAGTGTTCCGGGGCGCGTTCCTCGAGGAGTCGCTGGCTTTCGGGCAACTCGTAGAGCGGGATCGTCGGGTCGATGTGGTGGGCGGGGTGGTCCATGATGTTGTTCAGCAACCGCTCGATCGGCCAGGGGAACGTGACGTGCGTCGTGCTGCGCAGCTGCACATGGTAGAACGACCACTCGTCCAGATCGTCGTACCACGCCGTGCGCGGGTGCGTGTGCTGGAGGAACGACACGAAGCCCATGAACCAGATCCAACTGACCCACGGCACCAGGACCCCGCCCAATACGACGAACCACCGGGGCAACAACAGGTCCGGCGCGAACGCCGTCAACTCGTAGGCGACCCACAATTGCAGAGCGAAGAACGCGGCGATCAACAAGCGATCGAGATGAAACGGGACCGTGAACGGCGAGCGATGCGCCTTGCTCGGCAGGAGCAAGATGCGGAAGTAGAAATCGATCGTGTAGAACAGCCCGACACCGATCGGCAGACGGTACAGACGCTCGAGGAGCCGTCGCCAGGCCGGGAGGGCGTCGAACTCCTCCTTGCTGAACGGGGGGAAATCGGGGTGCCGGCCCTTGAGGTTCGTCCCGCCGTGGTGGAGGACGTTGTGGGCGTGGCACCACGACGTGTACGGGTGCCAGGCTGGCAGCAGGGCGAGCCGGCCGATGAGGCGATTCAGCCAGCCGGTGCGCGTGAGGCTGTTGTGGCATGCGTCGTGGCCGACGACGAACAGTCCGCCGATGGCGAGCGGGTTGGCTAGGATGCAGATCGCCCGCATCCACCACGTCGGCAGGAGGAACCCGCCGACGAACAGACCCACCCAGACGACGGCGTTGGTGGCGAAGAGCAACCCGCCGCGAAGGTTCGTACTGCGCCGCCGCTCGTGGGGCAAACTGGCCCGCCAGGCCCGCGCGGCCCGGTCGGCGGAAGTGGAAGCGGTGTCAGGTGTCATGGTCGTCCCAGAAGATTCCGTGCATCGATGTCGCGCGAATGACCTCACACAATCACTCTACCGGCAATTTCCGCGCCTCACAAGGCGAACGCCCATTCCACCCAAGGTCTCCAGGCTGTGATGCGCGCGATAACAGGAATTGGTCAGATGAGAACCCCCCGAAGCACCACACGGCGTAACGGGTGGTGCTTCGCGCCTCTCGTGCCAGCACCATGCGTTCGTCGGGTCGCCGGGGGGATTGCCGCACGCCGGTTTCTTCGTCCGCTTTCGCGCGCCGGATTGCCATCTCCGACCTATGATCTATCTAAGGACAAAGAACCGGGCGTGCCGGACACGACCCACAGCCGATGTCCATTCTCGGGAAGAACGACCGTGAATCCGTCCGCCGAACTTCGCCGGGGAAGTAGCTCTCGCGGGGCGACCTCGATCGGGCCATCAAGATGACCATGCGCGACCACCTGCCGGTCTCCTCGCTCACCGGGCCGCTGTTTCGCGCCCTGTACGTCGTCCGTAGCACTGTCGGGGGTCTTGTCACCTGGGCCGTGCGGTTCTTCTGGTCGGAGCCGCTATTCCGC
>JANXSH010000680.1 GCA_025356615.1 Planctomycetia bacterium
GGGCAAGCCACTTCGGTAGCGGCGGGGATTCCCACGGTGCTTCGCTCGGGGTGCTTCCGTGGTCTCATCGCCTACTCCTTCTCGTACTTCTTGGGCCTCTCCTGTTCATTGTAGGCAACGGATTATTTCACAGCCTCTCAGTTCCTCTTTGTCGCTCAGGTAGGTCGGTTTGTTATGGAGGATCGACGCGGCGGCGGCGAGGTGGCCGCCTGCGGAGAAGCCGAGGATGCCGATGCGGTCGGGCTTCAAGTTCCACTCCTTGGCCTTGCCGCGCACCATGCGGATCGCCTTCTGGGCGTCCTGGAGCGGGCCGAGCGGTGTGTCGCCCCTCTCGCCGGGGCGGCGCGGGACGCGGTATTTCAGGACGACGGCCGTCACGCCGAGCGAGTTGAGCCAGGTCGCGACCTCGGTGCCTTCGAGATCCCAGGCGAGGATTTGGTAGCCGCCGCCGGGGCAGACGACGACGGCGGTGCCGGTGTCCTTCTCTTTCGCGGGGCGGTAGACCGTGATCGTCGGCTTGCTGACGTGGCCGAGGCGAATCACGCGCTTGCCCGCGACGAGACCTTCCTTCGGTCGGGTGAGATCCTTCTCTTCTTCCTTGATCTCGGCACCGGGCGGCTTGCCCTCCCAAACGTCGAGGACGAGGGGCGTATCGTCGGCGGCGAACGAGTAGCAAGGGAAGGCGAGGGCGAGAACGACGAGGAGAAGACGCATGCGGAAAGCTCCTGAGTGCGAGAGTGGGGCTGTCCGCATCTTGGGCCAAACGGGTCTCCCCGGCAAGGGGGGAAACGCGAACCGGCCCGCGAACGATTTGCCACCTCCCGTTGTTATCTGTCCCTGTTCGACCGCTCGGAGTCGCGCATCCACTCCTAACATGCCAGGACGAATACCTTTCCGCTACCGCGGCACGGGGCAACCAAGCGAGTGGACCTCGAGCGATCCGTTGCAGTAGAACCGCTCGGATCGTATGGATTTCACCGCATCCGTTCGATCCGTATCCACCTGTTTTGCTAGACGAGGCCGAGTTCACGGCGGACCTCCGCGTAGACCTCAGCCGGGCGTCGAGTGCCGTCCACCTGGAGGATGAGGCCCTTCTTGCGGAACAGCTCGAGCGTTGGCTCGGTCTGCGTGTGGTAGTCGCGCAACCGGGAGTGGATCGCCTCGGGGTTGTCGTCGGGCCGCAGGACTAGCCCACCGCCGCACACGTCGCAGACATCCGCCACACTGGGGCGGTGGTGGATGAGGTTGTAGTCCAGCCCGCAGCCGGAACAGAGGCGACGGCTCAGGATGCGCTCGAGGACGACCTCGTCGGGCACGACGATCTGGAGGACCGCGTCGCAGTCGTATCCCTCGAGGTAGAACTCGGCCTGGTGACGGTTGCGCGGGAATCCGTCGAGGATGAACCCGTAGTTCCAGTCGTGTTGCTCCAGGCGCGTGCGGACGACTTCCTGAACCAGACCGTCCGAGACCAGCTCGCCTGCGGCCACGAGTCGCTTGATCCTCGCGCCGATCTTCGTGTGGTTCTGGATGTGCTGGCGGAGGATGTCGCCGACGCTGATGTGCGCCAGGTCGAGTTCCTCCTGGAGCAACCGGGCCTGCGTCCCCTTGCCGCACCCCTGGACGCCCATGATGACGTACTTGTGCATGACTGCCTCTGGCCCCTTCGGTGTCGGCGACTTCCCTGGAGGATTCTCGGACACGGTAGGAGGAGTGTTTCGATGTCGTGCGCGGCGAACCACGACGGACCATTAGGGCTTGCCGGTCCAATCGACCTCACACTTCGGCTTGGCCTTCTTGAACCGCTCGACGCCGTCGGCGGTGACTTTGGTCCTCGTTAGGCCGACCTTCACCAGGAGTTCGCATTCCGCCAGATGGGTCAGGCCAGGGTCGCCGACCGCCGTGCCATGCAACGCGATTTCGTGCAATCGTTTGCAGCCTTTGAGCGTTGCCATTCCCCTGTCAGTGACCCTCGTCTCGTCCAGGCCCAGGAAACTGAGTGCGGGATGGTCCTTGAAGTTTTCCAGTCCTGCGTCGTCGATCGCGGTTCCCACCAGGCCGAGGTACACCAACTTGCCGCAGGCGTTTAAATGGGCCAACCCGGCGTTGGTCACCCGAGTACGGCCCAGGGCTAGATGCATTAGTTGAGCGCAGCCCTTGAAATGGGCGACTCCATCGTCGCCGATTTTGGTTCCGTGCAGTTGGAGATCGGTGAGGCTCTTGGATCCCTTGAAGATGGCTACTCCTGCGTCTCCGACATCCGAATTCGACAAAGAAAGAGTAGTAAGTCCATCGCAGTCTCTGAAATGCTCCATCCCGGCATCGGACACCCGCGTGTTGTACAAGTGCAGGTATTTCAACTTCTTGCAGCCCTTGAAATAGGCCAGCCCCTTGTCGGTCACGAGCGTTAGGTCCAGGTGCAGCAGCGTAAGTTTCTTACAGTTCTTGAAATGGGCCATTCCCTCGTTGCCCGCCTTGGTATGGTGCAGGTGGAGTTCCTCCAGATCCTTGCACCCCGCGAAGGCTGCCAGTCCCGCGTCCGTCACCTTGGGATTGCTCGACATCAGGGCATACGTCAGCCGGAACGCATCGCGCGGCAGGTCGGCGGCGCTCTTGATGTCATCCGTGGTCCCGTTGATACGCACCGTGCCGCCGATCGACAGCACCCAGACGGTGGCCGTGCGGTCGGGATTCGCCAACTGGTTCGGGACGGCCGTGACGCGCACGACCACCTCGCCGCCCTTCTCGATGGTGAATTCCGGCGTGTCGAGAACCAGGCCGTCCGCGCCCTCCACGCGGATCTTGTACGCACCCGCCTCCAGCTTCTTGCCGCGATCGCTCAGGGCGAGCGTGTAGCGGTCCTTGCCGTCCGGCCCGGTCAGGATCAGCTTGCCCCCCTTCATGCGGGCCTCGGCCTCGTCGCCGCTGATCTCGACGATCAGAGTGCCCTTGGGCGTCTCCATGCGCAGCACGACCACGGCTTTCCAGACGGCCAGCGGCAGGAGCGCGAGCAAGGCCACTGAAGCGATGACCCATCCCGTGCGATTCGAGCGTGGCGGGATCGGCGGGGGTAGAGCCGCCGTCGCCTCTCCCCCCGATGGGGCGGGCCGATGCGCCAGCAAGTCCTCAGTGATCCGCCGTACCGTCGCCGACACTTCCGCCGCTGACTGCGGCCTCCCCGCCGGATCCTTGCAGATCAGCCGGTCGATGAGCGCGGCCAGGGCGGTCGGCAGGGAAGAGTTGCTCGAACTCACAGGCCGCGGAGTGACCGTCGCCAGTTCGGTGAGGATGGCCATGACGTTCGGGCCTCGGAAGGGCTGCCGACCCGTGGCCATCCGGTAGAGCAAGACACCCAAACTGAACAGGTCGGCTCGGTGATCGACCGCCTCGCCGCGCGCCTGCTCCGGGGCCATGTAGGCCGGCGTGCCCAGTACCATTCCGAGTGTAGTGATCTGCGTGTCGGCAGAGGAGACGGGGCGGGCCAGGCCGAAATCGAGGATCTTGCACCGACGGACTTGCTGGCTCGGCTCCGCAGCCGACGGATCGCCCTCGATCCAGACGTTGCCCGGCTTGATGTCGCGGTGGACCAGGCCACAGGCGTGCGCCGCGACTAGCCCATCGGCCACCTCACGCGCCACCTTCAGCAAGAGGCCCAGCGGCGCGACCGGCTCGCGATGGAGTCGGGCAGCCAAGCTCTCGCCCCGCAGGAAGGGCATGGCCAGGAAGGGGCTTCCATCCGCCAATTCGCCGACCTGCCAGATGGGGACGATGTTGTCATGCTCCACGGCGGCGGCGGCCTTGGCCTCCCGGAGGAACCGCTCCCGGCTCTCTGGGTCCGCCGCCATTTCGGGGCGCATGGTCTTCAGTGCGGCCTTTCGGCCCAAGCGAGCATCCTCGGCCAGGTACACCATACCCATTCCACCCTCGCCGATCTTACCGAGAATCGAGTAGTTGCCGATGCGGGTCGGCAAGGCTTCTGAGGGCGACCCCTCGGAAACCGGCGCGCCCGGCGCAGTCAAGTAACAGGAATCGGTCGCCTCGATCGGGGCGTTAGGCTGCGGCGTGGAGGCATGGCGCGAGTCGGGACTCATGAAGCGCTCCCTGGAAGCGGATCGCAGTCGGTTCATCCCATGCTATCCACCACTCCATGATGCGCCAACCGAATTGCCACATTTTCGGGCAACAGATCCGCCACGGGCACGTTAGCGATTCGCGCCCTCAGTACACCGCCGCCACCTTCTCGACCTTGCCCTCGCGACTGATCCGAACGACGCGATACGCCGAATCGCGAGGTCGATCGAGTAGAGTTAGGACACGAGGCCGTCGTACTCGAGCCGGAACGTCCAGCGGGCCAGCCCGGTCAACTCGCGCGGGACTTCGTTCGCCGGGACACGCTTCTCGTCCTGCTACCCCTGCGCCTGTTGGGGCAGACGCAGGAAGTGCAAAACTCTAGTCTGTGACTCTGTGGTTAGTCCTCTTCGATTCTTTGGTGGAAATCCATGAGTAACCAGCGCGCCGACTTGTTGCCCCTCCGCAAGGTCGATCACATCCGCTTCTTCGTCGGCAACGCCCGACAGTCGGCGTACTTCTACCGCAACGCCTTCGGCTTCGAGGTCGTCGCCTACGCCGGCCTCGAGACGAAGACGAGGCACGAGGCCGGGTACGTCCTGCGCCAGGGGGACATCACGTTCGTCCTCACCTCGCCGCTCAGTTCGTCGCATCCCTCGGCGTATCGCCAGATCCTTCACGGCGACGCCGTCCAGGATATCGCCTTGCAGGTAGACGACGTTCGCCGGACCTACAACCTGGCCGTCGAGCGCGGGGCGGTCGGCGTCGTCGGGCCGACGAAGCTCGAAGACGAGTTCGGCGTCCACGAGTCCGCCACGATCCGCACCTACGGCGACACGACGCACAGCTTCGTTAACCACGACCACTACAACGGCGTCTTCGCGCCAGGCTATCGCCCCATCGAGCCGGATCGCTACGGTCGCTCGAAGTCCGAGCCGGTCGGCTTGCTCACCATCGATCACGTCGTCGGCAATGTCGAACTAGGCAAGATGGATGAGTGGGTCGAGTTTTACCGCCGGGTTATGGGCTTCGAGCAGCTCGTCAGCTTTGACGATAAGGACATTTCCACCGAGTACACCGCGCTGATGTCCAAAGTGATGTCAAACGGCAACGGTCGGGTCAAGTTCCCCATCAACGAGCCTGCCGCAGGAAAGAAAAAGTCCCAGATCGATGAGTTCCTTGAGTTCTTCGGAGGAGCGGG
>JANXSH010001236.1 GCA_025356615.1 Planctomycetia bacterium
ACTGGGGGATGCCCGCCCGGAGGTCGGACGACCCTGCCGAGGAGAGGGCCATCCTGCGATTCCCCGGATAGAATGGTCTGCGGCTAAACTCCCCCGCTTGCGGCTAAACTCGGCCGATCGTGGGAGTTTAGCCGCAAAGCCCTGCATACCCCAACCTGACCTGATGGCCGCAGAAGTAGTTCAGTACCGTCGCCGCCACTTCCCCTCCCATCATCTCGCGCGACTGATCTCCTTCGTCCTCGCCGACACTGGCTTCGGCTCCTTTGGCCTCCCCTGCAACCGGGAGCATCAGCGCCTCACACACCCCGGCGTAGCCGTCGGCTACCAGTTTCCCCCGCGCCTCGTTCAGCCACTTCGCCAGTTCGGGCGTCCCTTGCCCGAACTCCTCCCGCCCCGCGTCGGCCAGTTTCTCCACCCCGTGGAACACGTCGAGCAACTGCGCCGCCCCGGCGAACTGCATGTCGGCCAGGTTCCAGATCCACTCCGCCCCGTCACCCAGCACGTTCAGTCGTCCGACCTTCGGAGCGGACGTGTCCACCGTCCCCAAACGCTCGGCCTCCTGGGCGGACGGTTCCACCACTCCCAGACGCTCGGCCTCGGCCTTGCACCTCGGGCCGAACGCCTGGGCTCCTTCCACCTCCGCGATAACCGAACGAACGCTCGGGGAAGGCAAGTCGCGCTGTTCGTAGTCTGCCGACGTGCTAGACTCGCCTCGCTCGCGGCAGGCGAAGACCACCAGTTCGATATCGCGCCAGCCGTCGGGTGTGTTCACCTTGCCCGCGTCGATGTGCGCCTCGCGGTCCTGGCCTTTGGCCTGCTCGAACTGCTCGGGCAGTCCGTTGAGTTCGTCGCGCCGCTCACGGGCATCAGCGGCCGCCTGGTGGCAGCACTTGCGGATGGTTTCGGCGCAGACGTGCCAGCCCGCGAGTGCGGTCAACAGCGTGTCGGCCTTGCGAAAGGGTTCGTTGACGCCGGCCAAGCCGGCCATGCTCTTGGCGCGAACGGTCATGAAACTGTCGATGCCGAGCAGACCGTCTGCGGCGAAGCAGGGGAGGTCGCAAGTGGTGCAGTAGCCGTGAGAGCGGTGGAGGTCGATGAGACCCAGGGCGGTCATCAAATCCCGGTGACAGTTGCGCCGCTCGTAGTGGAGCGTGCCCGCGCACGCGCTGGCGCAAGAGCGGGCGACCCCCCTTTTTGTTCGGCGGAGTCAATGCGGGCCTGGACGGCATCCTGAAGGGTGGAGCGAAGGAGGGCGCGGCCCTAATCGAGAGCCTGCCCCTCGCAAAGGGAGATGACCTGGCCGACGGGGGCGGTCTGGGCGAGTTGGCGCATCTCGGCGACGAAGGCGATGGCGGCTTCGATAGACAAGCGTTCCGCTTCGTCCTGATACTGAAAAGTTCCGGTCGACATGACTCGTCCTCCTTGCATTGCATCAGGGCGATCCATGCAACCTCTATACCATTTTCTCGATGCCTAAATCTATAGTCACACCCCTATCGGACAAGTGTATTGCGGAGAGTTCTCTCCTCGATTACAATCGGATAGAGGTTCGTGATTCGGTGTTTGCCACCATACGGTTCGACTCGACGCGAGTGCCCTCGATGACTTCGCGGCTAGAAAGACTCTTCGTGGCCCTTTGGGAGAGGGGGGTAGAGGGGATGGGATCGCATTTCAAGCCTGGCGATTGCGTGATCTACCGTAAGCAGAAGTTTTCCGCCCACCCAGGGCCGAACGCCAAGAGTATCTGGCCGGCGGCCAACGGCGACCACTACAGCTACTTCGTGGACAAGTTCTACCGCGTCGTCGCCATCGACACCGACGACAAGATCGTCGTCATCACCAAACGGGGGAAGCGGCGCACGCTCGCGGTCACGGATATTGCCCTCCGTCGGGCGTCGTGGTGGCATCGGCTGCTGCTCCGTAGCCGATTCCCGAGTGTGACCGGGGGCAAATAGGTCGATCCCCGCCCGCTTGAGCCACTTACCTCCTGCAACAGGCGTCTCGAGCAAAACGACGGTCTCTGACCGTCGCAATGTGCCCTCTTACGGGCCGGCGTGCAGTCCTCCCACGGCGTAACGCCGCAGCATCGCTCCCTCCCGCGAGCGGGGATCGACGAAGATCATCCTACGAAGTCTTGCTCGATCACGACGAGGGTGAAATCGTCCTGGAATCGTCCGCTGCCGGGCAGTCGTGCCCGCGCCTGGAGTCGCGCGATCGATTCCGAGAGTGGGTCGCACGACAGGATGGCCATGATTCGATCCCACCCGACATATTTCCACACGCCGTCCGTCATCGCCGAGACGCGCCAGGGAGCCGTCAGCCGCGCGGCGAATGGCACGAATGCCGCGCCTCCTGAGCCGACCGGCGGATTCTTTCGCTGACTCTCCGTCAGGATGCGCGGTCGCTCTCCGCTCGAGATCACCAGCACGGCGCTATCGCCGCTCGATGCGCCGATCAGTGATGTTCCCCGCAGGCAGAACCCGATGAGCGTCGTATATCCCGCTCCATCCTCTGCCTCGACGGTAGCATCCACTGCGTGCAGAAGCGTTCCCCACTCGCTCGGTGAAGATAGCCTTGCCGGTGGCAGCGCGCAAGCTCGCTCCACCCCAACCCGGCACGCTGTGCGAGCCGATAGACCGCCACCGGCCTGACCGCCTTGACCGTCTGCGACGAAACATAGGAGGCACTGGGGATCCATCGGATGCAGCAGCACTTCGAAGGCGTCCTCGTTGTCCACATGGCCGCCCGGCTCTGTAAACGTCGTCCACGTCGGCATCAGAATTTCCCCGAACGCCTGTTCCCGAAGTGGATCAGCCGGCACGGGATCTTGCCGTTGTAGAACGGGATCTCCTCAACCTGCTTGAGGCCGACGGCACGCGCCAGGCGCGGGTTGCCGGTGAACAGCCACGCCTGCCATCCCTCCGCGCGCTCGAAGACCTCGCCGAGGAGGCTGTAGAGGCCCATCAGGTCGTCTTCCTCGCCGATGCGTTCGCCGTAGGGCGGGTTGCACAGGATCACGCCCGGCGGGCCTTCGGGGAAGCGCAGGTCGCGCACGTCGGAGCGGTCGAAGCGCACCAGGTGCCCGACGCCGGCGGCCCGCGCGTTTTCGCTCGCCATGGAGATGGCGTCGCTCCGCGCGTCCGAGCCGTAGACCTTCGTCACGTTCTTGGAGATGCCGTCGCGCGCCTCGTCGCGGAGGCGGCCCCACAGGGCCACGTCGTAGTTCATCCACCCCTGGAAGCCGAAGCGCTTCCGGGTCAGGCCCGGCGGGCGGTTCAGCGCGAGCCACGCCGCCTCGATGACGAGCGTCCCCGAGCCGCACAGCGGATCGACGAACGGCACCTCGCCGTGCCAGCCGGTCCGCTGGATCAGGGCGGCGGCGAGCGCCTCGTTGATCGGCGCGCGCGACTGGACGGGGCGGTAGCCGCGCTTGTGCAGCGACTCGCCGCTGCTGTCGAGGCTCAGGACGGCGCGGTTCTGGTAGACGTGCAGGTTGAAGCCGAGGTTCGGCGTCTCGGTATCGACACTCGGGCGGATGCCGATGCGGTCGATGAACTGGTCGCAGATGGCGTCCTTGACCCGGCGCGAGGCGTATTGCGAGTGCGTGATCGCCGAGTCGCGGACGTTGCAGTCCACGGCGAGCGTGTGGTCCGGCGTCATCCACTCGCCCCAGTTGATGGTGCGGACGGCGTCGTAGAGTTCGTCGGGCGAATGGACCTCGGCCTCGAGGATCGGCCAGAGGATGCGGACCGCCGTCCGCACCCAGAGGTTGGCGCGATAGAGCATCGCCATGTCCCCGGCGAAATAGACGCCGCCCCGGCCCGGCTCCACGTCGTCGGCCCCGATAGCCTCCAACTCGCCCGCCAGGATGCGCTCGATACCCCGACCACAGGTCGCGAAATACTTATGACGACTCACCGGCTCCCCTTGTTCCAGACTCGATCGCCCCCACTTGCGGGGGACGAGGATCATTGTAGAATTCCGAGGAGAGAGTTGCACGGGAATGGACCAAGAGGACTAACCACAGAGGCACAGAGGACACAGAGAAATTCACAGACAGCAAAAACGGCGAGGCGACGGCGAACCATATTGACCTGTCTTCTATCTGGGTATTTCTCTGTGTTTTCTGTGCCTCTGTGGTTAGTCCTCTCGAATTTCGTTTTACGAATCGAGAAGCTCATGGCGGTCGTCGAACACCTGTGCTGCTTCGCCCTCAAACAGTTCGGGGGCGAGGGCTTCGAGGCCATGGGCAAGCTCATCACCGACCGCTTCAGCGACCACGGCAAGCAACTCCTCGACGCCCTGGATAGGGCCAACCGGCGGGCGTGGCGGTCGCTCGAGATCGCCCTCGCCGGCGAGTCGTTCTGGAACCGCCTCACCGACAAGGCCGACGACAAGGGCTTGCGCCGGCAGATCCGCGCCTTCCTCGACCGGATGCCGCTGCCGGAGATGACGGACAAGCACCCGTACTACAAGCAGTGCCATCAGGATCTGAAAGACGCGCTGAAGAAGGGCACCCTCCTGGGCGAGGTCGTCCCCGCCGCGCTGCTGGCCAGGGCCGGGCCGATGGGGGGGCAAGCGAATCCGCAACTGCTCCTCCAACTCGAGAAGCAGGCGCTGACCGCGCTGGCGGCGGCCGTCCAGGCCGAGGGCTTCCGCGCGCTGGGCTGGATGCTGAATCAGCCGGCGGCGGCGGGCGACTCCGTCCTCGTCGTCGCGGTCCAGTTCTTCTTCCGCCGCGAGGTCGAGAACAACCCCCAACTCGCCGCCGGCCTCCAGATGACGGCCGTCCAGACGCTCGGCGATGCCCAGGCCGAGGCGTTCCACCACCTCGGCTCGAGCCTCGACGGCTTCGAGGAACGTGTCGACGCGCTCCTCGCCGAGGCGAGAGAGGCGAT
>JANXSH010001273.1 GCA_025356615.1 Planctomycetia bacterium
CGCCGGCAGGCTCATCAAGGAGGGCGGTGCCCACGCGGTCAAGCTCGAGGGCGGGGTGCGCAGCGCCGCCGCCGTCGAGGCGATCACCCGCGCCGACATCCCCCTCATGGGCCACGTCGGCTTGACGCCGCAGTCCGTCCGGCGGCTGGGGGGCTTCAAGGTGCAGCGCGACGCGGAGAAGCTCCTCGACGACGCGCGCGCCATCGAGGCCGCCGGGGCTTTCGCCCTCGTCGTCGAGTGCGTCCCGAGCGAGATCGCCGCCCGCGTCACCGAGGCGGTGAAAATCCCGACCATCGGCATCGGGGCCGGGGTCCGATGCGACGGCCAGATCCTGGTGAGCCACGACGTATTGGGCCTGTTCGAGGACTTCCGCCCGCGCTTCGTGAAGCCCTACGCCGACCTGGGCCAGGTGATCCGCCATGCTGCCGAGGCGTACTGCCGTGAGGTCCGCGAAGGGGCGTTCCCGGATCAGGAGCATAGCTTCCGGTAAGAGGCGAGGAGGGCTACGAAGCTCCCAAGCCCACCGGTTGCAACCGGTGGGCTTCGCATCATGTCGAGCAGTCACATTGGCATCCCATTTGCTTACTCTCTGCCCTATCACTCTCTCCCGGAGACACGCTCATGGTTCGTCCGATTGGCTTCCTCGAACGCTTCGCCCGAATCGCAACCACTTGGACCGGCACATCTTGGGCGCTCGCCATCGCGGTGGTCATCATCGTTGTCTGGGGGGCTACCGGCCCCATTTTCGACTATTCCAACACCTGGCAACTCATCATCAACACGGGCACGACCATCGTCACGTTCTTGATGGTCTTCCTCATCCAGCGGTCGCAGAACAAGGACTCGCAGGCCGTCCACCTCAAGCTCAACGAGATCGTCGCCGCCATGCGCGGCGCGAGTAATCGGCTCATCAACGTCGAAGACCTGAGTGAAGAAGAGGTGAAACTGTTGCACAAGCACTTTTGCACGCTCGTCGAGTTGTCCAAGAAGGACGAGAAGTTGTCCGAGTCCCACTCCGTGGAAGAGGCCACCGAGCGCCATCAGGAGAAGCGGAAGCAAGAGGCCGAGTCCGACTGACTCGGCGCAGCGAGCCGACGAGTCCTCCCCGTCGTAGAATGGCCTGACCTCGCCGCAACGTCGTCAGGATGCGCGTAATGACCCCCGCGAATGAAACCGACATCGTCCGCCAGCTCGCGGATGCGTATCAGCAACTCACGGGGCAAATCTCCAAGGTCATCGTCGGGCAATCCGAGGTCGTCGAGCAACTCCTCATGGCCCTGTTCAGCCGGGGGCACTGCCTCCTCGTCGGCGTGCCGGGCCTCGCCAAGACGCTCCTCGTCAGCACGGTCTCGCGCATCCTCGACCTGTCGTTCAAGCGCATCCAGTTCACGCCCGACCTCATGCCCGCCGACATCACCGGCACCGACATCTTGCGGGACGACCCGGCAACGGGCGGGAGGCACTTCGTCTTCCTGAAAGGGCCGATCTTCGCGAACATGATCCTCGCCGACGAGATCAACCGCACCCCGCCCAAGACGCAAGCCGCCCTCCTCGAGGCGATGCAGGAACACCACGTCACGGCGGGCGGCACCACCTACCCTCTCCCCGAGCCGTTCTTCGTCCTCGCGACGCAGAACCCGATCGAGCAAGAGGGGACGTATCCTCTCCCCGAGGCCCAACTCGACCGCTTCATGTTCGAGATCCGCGTCGGCTACCCCGCCCGCGACGAGGAAATCGAGATCATGCGGCGGACCACCTCCACCGCCCGCGCCATGCTGTCGGCGGTCCTCGACGGGACGCGCATCCTGCAATTGCAAGAGGTCGTGCGCCAGGTCGTCGTCGCGGACCACGTCTTCGGCTACGTCGCGGACCTCGTCCGGGCTACCCGCCCGCGCGAGCCGGGCGTCCCGGCGTTCGTCCCCGAACTCCTCGGTTGGGGGGCGGGGCCGCGCGCCTGCCAGTACCTCATCCTCGGCGGCAAGGCGCGGGCGATCCTGCACGGCCGATTGCACGTCACGACGGAGGACATCCGCGCCGTCGCGCCGCCGGTCCTGCGGCATCGCCTCGTGACGACGTTCCACGCCGACGCGGAGGGGGTCACGACGGACCACATCATCGCCCGGCTGATCGATGCCATCCCGCTACCCCAAGAAGAGGCCGCCGCCCGCGTGCGGCGGGCGTGAGGTGACGAGGTGACGAGGACCTTGTTCCCGATGTGGATAGCTTCTTATCGTAAGGTGAATAACCGTGGCCCTCTCCTTCGACCCGACCAGCCTGGCGAAATATGGCCGACTCGCCCTCGTGGCGCGCGGCCTTGTAGAAGGCTTCCTTAATGGCATACACAAAAGCCCCTTCAAAGGGTCGTCGGTCGAGTTCGCCGAGCATCGGCAGTATTACCCCGGCGACGAGATCCGCCACATCGACTGGCGCGCGGTCGCCAAGACCGACCGCTACTACGTCAAGGAGTTCGAGGAGGAGACGAACCTCCGCGCCTCGCTCGTCGTCGATGCGTCCGGCAGCATGGGCTACGCCGGCGCGCATCCCTCCAAGTTCACCTTCGCCCAGCACGTCGCCGCCTCGTTGGCGTACCTCATGCTCCACCAACGCGACGCCGTCGGCCTCGCGCTGCACGACACGCAGCTCCGCCGCCTGATCCGCCCGCGCGCCACGTCGAAGCACCTCCTGTTGATCCTCCAGGCGCTCGAGGCCGCCCGGCCCGGCGGGGAGACGGCCCTCGCCCCGCTCTGGCACCAGATCGCCGAGCAACTCCCGGCGCGTAGCCTGGTGATCCTCCTCAGTGACGGCTTCGGCGACGTGCCGGGCCTCGTGAAGGCGCTCCAACACTTCCGCCACCGCCGTCACGAGGTCATCTTCCTGCACCTTCTCGCGCCGGAGGAACTCACGTTCCCCTTTACGAAACTGACGCAGTTCCGCAACCTGGAGCGCGCGGGGCATCGGCTCCTCGTCGATCCGCGCCGACTCCGGGCGGAGTACCTCGCCAACTTCGAGCGCTTCCGCGCGACCTTGCGCGATGCGTGTAGTAAGACCCAGACCGACTACCACTTGATCCGCACCGACGAGCCGGTCGAACGGGCGCTAGGCGTCTACCTCGCACGGCGAGGAAGGGGGCGATAGGATTTGCCGTGCCGTCCACTCTTCCGGCGGGGACTACCATAGGAGAGTGACACTCGGCCCACGACCCGAAAGGTTCGCCGTGATGACAGCACCCCCGGAAAGGCTCTTGCAAACGATCCTCGCGCTCGTGCCTCACCAGCCCTCGGGGCGGGGCACCGATACAGAGCTACTGCGCCGATTCGTCCACGACGGCGACGAGGACGCCTTTGCCGCCCTCATCGCGCGTCACGGGTCGATGGTGTTGGGTGCCTGCCGTCGGTCGCTCCAGGACGCAGAGTCGGCGGAGGATGTCACTCAAGCAACCTTCCTGGTGCTGGCGCGCAAGGCGAGTTCGGTTCACCAGCCGGAAGCCCTGGCCGCCTGGCTCCACCGGACCGCATGTCACCTCGCGCTGAAACATCGCCGTGCCGACACGCGCCGCCGAGGCCGGGAGGCGCGAGTCTCGCAGGTGTCGCCTCGTTCCCTGTCGGACCCCATCGACGAACTGAGCAACCGGGAGCTGCTGGAGGCCATCGACGAGGAGATCCAGCGAATGCCGGAGCGGTTTCGTCT
>JANXSH010001280.1 GCA_025356615.1 Planctomycetia bacterium
GACGTGACCGAACACGCCGGCGACCCCGTCGAGGCGATCATGAAGGTGCAACTCGGTGGCGGCACCGACATCGGCAACGCCATGCACTACGCCTCGACGCTGATCGACAACCCGCGCCGGACCATCGTCGTCCTCATCACCGATTTCTACGAAGGGGGGCCACCTGAAAGACTCCTGAGTACGACCAAGGACATGATCGAGAACGGCGTCACCGTCCTCGGCCTCGCCGCCCTGGACGAGCGCGCCGACCCGACGTTCGACCACGGCATCGCCGAACAGATGGTCGGCCTCGGGGCACACGTCGGCGCGATGACGCCGGGCGAACTGGCGGAGTGGGTGGCGCGTAAGGTACGATAAGAGGATCGATTCGACAGAGGTGACACGATGGATGAATTACTTGCCCAGATGCCGGCGAAGCTGCACAAGCGGTTTCGCGAGATCGTTGCCGTTACCGATGCGTTCTGCGGGGTTCATCTGACCCCCGAATTCCGCGACATCTGCCGCGAGCTGACCGTCGTCGTCTGCGCGGCAGGGCTTCCGGTCACCAGTGGCAAGGCGGCGAGTTGGGCGGCAGGCGTCGTCGGGACGGTCGGCTTCGTCAACTTCTTGGGCGACCCGAGCCAGCCCCACCACATGACCCTGGACGAGATGGCCGAGAAGGTCGGCTCTTCTCCCGCCACCCTGCACGCCAAGGCCAAGGTCATCCGCGATTGCCTGAACATCCGCCGGATGGACACTCGGTTTAGCACGGCAAAGATGATCGACGAGAACCCGATGGTCTGGATGGTAAAGATCGGGGGAATGATCTGCGACATTCGGCGGGAACCACGGGCCGTGCAGGAAGCCGCCTTGCGCAAAGGAATCATCCCCTACATGCCAAAGCCCTCGATCGAACGGAGCGAATCATGAGACGAGAACTGACAGCCCAGGTCGGGCCGGACGGGGTGCTGACGGTCCCACTAGGACCGGAATGCGCGAATCAGACCGTTCGAGTCGTGGTTGAGGCGGTCCCGACGACGAGCCCGGAGGAGTGGAAACAGTTTCTCGAGAGGACACTAGGACAGTGGCAGGGGGACTTCGAGCGCGATCAGGGCGAACACCAAGAGCGAGATCCGCTGTGACGACCTACCTCCTCGACACCAACGCATGGATCTCATCTCTGCGTCAGCCATCGGCGGCGCTCGCCGTAAAGCTCCATTCGACCATCCCGGACGACATCCGGTTGTGTTCGGTAGTCCTCGGGGAGCTGCTCTACGGCGTGTACCGCAGTCCCCCTACCCACCGGAGTATCAACCTGGCGTTGGTCGCAAACCTTCAGAGACGATTCCTCTCGGTGCCCTTCGACGACCGGGCAGCGGACGAATTCGGCAAGATCAAGGCAGACCTCGCCACCAAGGGGACGCCGATCGGGGCGAATGATGCGCTGATCGCGGCCATCGCCCTGGCGAACGGCCTGACGCTCGTCACGCACAACACCGCCGAGTTCAGCCGCGTCGTCGGGTTGACGCTGGACGACTGGCAGATATGAGGACACCCCCACGCCGAAGGATCACCCCATGCCCCGAGCCGACATCCTGTCCCTGAGCGACGACGACCTCGGCGCGATCTCGACGCGCGGCAAGGTCAAGGAGGCCCGCAAGGAACTCGACGACGGTCGGGTCTCGGGCGAGCTCGTCGAGGAGGGCGGCGCTCTGCGTGTCACCTGGAGCGACGGGCCGACGAGCGAGGTTCCGGCGGATACGCCGTTGCACACGGGGCGCTGTTCGTGCAATGGCGTCGGCGTGTGCAAGCACCTCGTGCGGCTTGCTCTCCAATACCAGCGTTCGGCGACTGGTGTGCATCCGACGGAACCTTGGGATCCCGGCGCGATCACCGACGACGAGATGGCGAAACACCTCCGCGTGACGACGATCACGAAGGCGCGGCAACTCGACGCGGCGGGCGTCCTCGCCGAGGTCGTGCGCGGCATCCGGCCCGTGGCGCGGTTCCATGTGCCGGGCTGCACGGTGCGGTTCCTCGTGCCGGGGGACGTGCGCTACACCGCGTGCGACTGCGCCCGACCCGCGCCGTGTGAGCATGTGCCGCTCGCCGTGTGGGCGTTTCGTCGGCTCGATGCGGCGAAGCGCGCGGGGGTCATCACCGCCGGGGCGGTGGCGGCTCCGGTCGATGTCGAAGTGCTGGACGGCGCGGAGCGCGTGTTGGCCGAGATGGCGGAGCAGGGCACCTCGGGGGCGGGCGCGGGGTGGGGCGATCGACTGAGACGGCTGCGGTCGCGGTTCGAGGCGGCGGACCTCGTATGGCCCGCCGAGGTGGTGGGCGAGATGATCGCGCAGCAGGAGAGCTACGCGGGGCACGACGCGCGGTTCGACCCGCGCCGGGTCGCCGAGTTACTCGGCGAACTCGTCGTTCGCCTCGACGCCATTCGCGCCAACGACGGGAGCTTGCCCCAACGCCTCATTCGCGGGACGGACCTCGACCGGCCCGTCGAGATCGAGCGTGGCCTGTTCTGGGGACTGGGCTGCGGCGTGGACCTCCGACGGCGAAGCGCGGAAGTGACGGCGTACCTCTACGACACCAAGACGACGGGCGTATCGGTCCTGACGAAGGAGGTCGCTGAGGCCGACGAGGAGACGGGCCGATCGTTCGTCCGGCTCGGGCAGCGCGTCGCGGTCAAGGGGGCGTCGTTCGCCGCCCTTGGCGCGGGAGTCTTGCAGCTGGAGACGGCCCGCCGCAGTGCCCGGCACGAACTGATGCCGGGACGCAGCGGCGTGGGCGTCCTCGTGCAAGAGAGACTCGCCTGGGAGGAGATCGCCCCGCCGATCCTCGTCGAGGAGTTCGCGGAGTTGGAGGACCGTCTCGGCGGCCTGCCGCCGTCGTCGCTGCGCCCGCGCCGGCTCAGCGAGGCGGTGTATGTGTTCCGCATCGCGAAGCTGGAGGCCGCACGCTTCGACGTGGTGACGAACACCGTCCAGGCCGTCTTGCACGACAAGACGGGCCGCACGATGCACCTGGAACACCCCTTTACCAGTCGCGGCGCATCCGGGGCCGAGGCGCTCTTGGGACGGCTGACGAGCGGGCAAGGCGAGTTGCG
>JANXSH010001349.1 GCA_025356615.1 Planctomycetia bacterium
GCTCGACCCACCCTACGAATCAATACTTCCGCAAGATCTCCGCCTGCGGCACGTCGGCCAGCTCGGTGAAGCTGCCCGCGAGGATCGCGTCGCCGAGCTGCGTCAGCGTGCGGAAGTAGGCGTCCGACGGCCAGGATCTTGTCGTTCTCGACCCAGAGGTCGATGACGCGGTCGAGGTTCTGCGACGGGTCGATGACTCGGCCGTTCTAGATTCGGAGCAGACTCATGGGGGTGGTCCTTCACGGAGGAGATTTCGATCAGTGTACGAACCGAGTGAGCAGATGGACGGGGGCAAAGATGTCCGGGCCTTCGGGGATCGCCACTATGACCTGGAGCGAGCAGTTGCGGGCTGTCTACGAGGTGATGAAGTCCGGCCGGTGGTTCACGCTGGGCGAGGTGACCTTCCACGCCAGCGCCCCCGAGGCGTCGGTGTCGGCCCTCATCCGCGACCTGGACAACAAGAAGGGCGTCCCGCACGAGCGGCATCAGTCGGGGCACGGGCTAGTCGAGCAGCAGCTTATCGCTTCCCCGTCCACCCCATAGCGTCCAACGGGTGTTCTATTTCTGCTTTCTAGTACCGCTAGTATCCATATGATCGCCACAGTGGCCGACGACGATCAGTTTGCCAGAAGGATGGGGATAGTAATGCACTCGTAAAATTTTGGGCTCTTTCACCCCCACTTGACGTGTGGCGTGATGTCGATTTCGGAACCTTCCCATTCATCCTTTCGGAGAGCCATCAAACCTTTGTCAGCCTTGGTCTGCTTGCCTTCGGTTAGGGACAGCTCGAAGCTGGACTTGGCCCTGAACTCTCTCTCGATACTAGCGGAATCCATCTCTTGGTTAAAATGGAAGTCATGAAGGACTGTCGCAATTGACCAGAGGCACCGCCATGCGACCCACATGTCTGTGATGCTAGCATCCCCCGCAGCCTTTTTGGCTCGAGCGGTGAAGACGATTTTGCCGGTGTGAAGACGCTCCATCAACTCCACAACCTCCAAAAGAGATTCTGGTAGTTGGCTCAAAGTCTCGACGGCCTGCACCTGGATCTTCATCTGGCGAACTCTCGCCTCGGCTTCCTGGGCGCGATGTTGGCACTGATTTTTCTCGTATTTCAGAGAACCCAGGCGATCTTCGAGGTTCGCCCTCTCGTCGTCCAAACCAATCCAGTCCGACTCCAGCGCGCCGTTCTGGACCGACAACTGCTTCACCTTCTCGTTCAGGGCACTGTTGTCGTCCTCGAGTGCTTTCAGCCATTCGGGGGAGGGCTGTCCATCCGAACGGGCCCTGAGTTGGGCCATACGGAATTCGCGTTGCATTGAAACCACGTCCTCGACCGTCGCGATACCTTTCTCAATCTGAACGCGACCCCGTCGCACGATCCCACGCACAATGATGTCGCTCACCGCATCTGCTGTCCGCTCCTCTATGTCTTTGACCGTGAAGAAACGGTGTCGGCGTCCGTCTTTCTCCCTGTCCCGCTGCGCCTCAGGCTGGTACACGCGAACCACCATGCCGTTGATGTAACCCAAGTGCTTGGGCAACAGTCATTGAAGCTCTTTGTCAACATCCGGAGATGTCGCTATGTACACGGCGGCCGTGCCGGCGAGCAGTCGTGACAGGCGAGCCGGGTCGAGGCTGGCTCGCCCTGTCCCGTGGTCGAGGGTGACGAGAACGACAGGCGGGCGATCCGGACTCTCAAGGAGGGTCAGAAACGCTTGGCCTTGCCCGACATCGAGCGGGATTGGCTGAATAGAAAGCGTTTCGTCACCCGACCGCGCCTGCCACCTCGGGGATCGAATGAGTGTCTTGACAATGCCTGGGGCGGACGACACGGGACTGGGCGGGTCGTCGGCGATAAACTCACGCGATAGCCAATGAATGGTCGTCAGGACAACGCGAAAGCGGCCACTGGGCAGCAACATCACTCCGATGTCGGTGCGCCATTGCCGGAACGACTCGTCAACGCACGGATGCTCGAAACGAATTGCCCAGTATTCGGGCGCTGATTCATTGCCGTTGCCGATACAAGCTTCCGTCTGAACTCGAAACCGGGATTGGTCGGCCATCTTCCAATCACCGCCGACGAAGAACCAGCGGCGTCCCAGGTACTCCTGCTGGCCGCACCGCTTGGTCACCCAGTTGCGGATCGCCTTCACGATTTCGCCCCAGACCGTGTCCCCGGCCTCTTTAGGCACGAGATCGAAGCAGCACCAAAAATGAAGCTGGCTCCCATACTGCATGAGCATATTACCCCGGCCCGATAGATCATCAATAAGTGGAGGTTGGACCAGCGTATAATAAGTATAGAGGGAAGAAGGAGGAACGTATCATGACTATCACCCT
>JANXSH010001376.1 GCA_025356615.1 Planctomycetia bacterium
CCCACCAGCATTACACACGAGTAATGAGTAGAGGGTGAAGCCAGTGAAGCGCTGATGGGCCTCGCACCGCTTCGCGTTGCTCGACCCACCCTACCTCCTTCGTTCAACGGTATCGCTTCTAACCCTACAGTGAATTGTGAAACGGACCACCTAGACGGGCTTCTCTCTGGGGACGTAGGGGATGAGTCCCTTGCGGAACGCCTCCTCCTGAACCTCCGGGGGGAGTTGCCGGGCGTCCACGGTGAAGCCGTTGACCTCGATCATCCACACCATCGGACACTTTTCGACCTGCTGGCGCAGCATCCAGCGGAAGTCGAACTGGCGAATCCCGAGCAGCTCACGGATCGCCTTCGCCTTACCCTGGCCCGTGCTTTCGGCCACGCCGAACGCCTTGTCGATGGCGGTCAGCTTCAGGTGCGGCGTCTGGTCGCTGTCGTCGAGGAAGTTGACCCAGCCGATCACCCGCACGACGGCGCAAGCCCACACAGTTGACTTGCCCCTGATCAGTGGCGACGGGCGTTTCCGAGCCAGGACGCCAGCCAGTTTGCGGCACAGCGTCTCGTACTCGAACGTCAGATTCACCCGGCAGAAGGTGTCGGTGAGCGCCACGATGGCGTCATGGGCGGGCTTGGCGGCTTCCGGGACTCCCGGTGCGCCTTCGGGCGAATTCACTTTCCTTGTCATCGGGACACTTCCTTTTTCCGGTTCTCCGCCACTCGTGCTGCTGAGGTAGACATAGAAAGAAGAAGACCTCCCGCAAAGCCTCGAAGACGCAAAGAAGAGACGAGCAGAAATGAGTTCTTCTCGTCTTGCTTCGAGTCTTCGAGGCTTCGAGGCTTCAAGGGAGGTTTGTCGGGTAGCAGGAAGCCATTGCTGGCTCCCCGCCCTCTAAGAAACGGACTTGCGTCTTACAACCGGGGCTTCCAATGTAATCATCTGTTCGGGTATCAAAATTCTAGGTGAAAACCAGAAGAATGCAGGACGATCCGTCATGAATTCGCCCAGAATATGAACAAATGGCGGAGAGCAGGTCTTTTCTTACCCAGCTACTATGATGGCATAATCCTCGATTGCCTTCGCGGGGAGAGGCCGAGTTGCAATCGTGGGACGAGAACTGCGTTGCCCATCGGAAGGACTGGTTGGGAATGAACGTCAAGAAGGGGATCATCACGGCGGCGGGTCCGTCCCAGCGGACGTTGCCCTTGCAGACTCTCGTCGATCGAGACGGGGTCGAGAAGAAGGCGCTGCGAATCATCCTCGAGGAGGCGGTGTCCGCCGGCGTCGAGGACGTGTGCATCGTGGTGATGCCGGGGGATCAGGACGCCTACCGTGAGGCGGCGGGGGAGTACGCCGGCCATGTGCATTTCGTCGAGCAAGTGTCCCCGCTGGGATACGGCCATGCGTTGAGTCTGGGCCGGGACTTCGCCAGGGGCCAGGCGGTGTTGCACCTGGTCAGCGACCACCTCTACATCAGCCGGGGCGCGACGCGGTGTACCCAGCAGGTCGTCGAGCAGGCCCGCGCGGAGGGGTGTTCGGTCTCCGCCGTGCAGGCCACCCGAGAGAGCATGTTGCCGTTCTACGGCGCGATCGGCGGGCGGCGGGTGACGGGTCGGACCGACCTCTACGAGGTCGAGAACGTGCTGGAGAAGCCCACCCCCAGCACGGCGGAGCAAGAGTTGATCGTCCCCGGCTTGCGGGCCGGCCATTACCTCTGCATGTTCGGCATCCACGTCTTCACGCCGGCCCTGATGGACCTACTGATCGAGTCGCCGGAGCCGGTCCAACTCTCGCCTGCCCTGGCGCGACACGCTCGTCAGGGCCGATACCTGGCGATGGAGGTCCAGGGGACGCGGTACAACATCGGAATCCGCTACGGCCTCCTCAACGCTCAACTCGCCCTCGCGCTGGACGGCGCGGACCGCGAGAGTGTTTTGGCCCAGCTCGTCGAACTCCTCGCGTTCCGTGGCCGCAATGCGATCTGACTCTCGGGAGTTGCTCATGGTCGGTTCGCTTCGGGCGATCATCCTTTCCACGAACCCGCTGGTCCGTGACCAGCCGATCGAGGCGTTCGTCCGGGACGCCACGTTCCCGGACTTACTCGCGGAGTGTGCGGACCTCGACGAGTTCCGCCGATCGTCCGAGAACCTCTACCACCGCGTCCGGGCCTTGTTCTTCCTCGCGGCGCTGCACCGCTTCCACCTGCCCATGCGAGCGGACCTCCCCTCCGAGGGGGTCGTCCCCTTTGCCGCACACGAATTCCTGATGCGACGCCGCTACGACGAAGCGGTCCGGCTCCTCCTCGACCGGCAACGAACGCTCGGCCCCTCGGACCCGCTGTGCAGCGCCTTCGTCGTCGCCTACCGTGGCCTGGCCTTCCAGACGTTGGCCAACCAGGTCCGCCGGAGCGTCCGGGGCGTGCGGGGTAATCAGTGGATGTTCCGAATCGGCCACCCCGCCGACCAGCCCTTGCGGATCCGCTCGGAGCTGGTCCGTCGGGCCGATGCCAGCGCTCCGTATCCCGTCCTCCGGGAGCGAACCCCCGTTCGGATGGACCTGTCGCACAGCGCATGGAGCGACATCTTCTTCCTGGGGATGGACTACCCCGAAGGCGCGCGCGTCCTGAACATCTCCATCGACCTTGGCGTGCATGGGCGCGATGCGAGTCCTCGCCCACCCGTCGAGGCTCGCCTCCGGGTCATCGACGAGCCGATCCTTCGCCTCGTCAGCGTCGATCTGGGCGTTTCGGCGGACATCAGGACGTTGCCCGAAGTCTTCGATTTCGCGCGAGACCACCTCGGCCTCATCAAGGCCGCCGTGATCGCCGCAGGCATCGTTCCGCCCGGCATGGAGGGTTCCGAGCAGAGTTTGCAAAGTCTCCTCGCGGTTCTCGTCGGCCCCGGCCTCGGTCTCGAACTCGTCAGCATGGTAAACGACATCCCCAAGGGTTCTCGGCTGGCCGTCTCCACGAACCTACTCGCGTCGCTCATCGCGGTGATGATGCGCGCGACCGGCCAGACGCGATCACTAACGGGCACGCTGGAAGAGAAGGAACGCCGACTCGTCGCCGCCCGCGCCATCCTCGGCGAGTGGCTCGGCGGTTCGGGCGGAGGGTGGCAGGATTCGGGCGGCGTGTGGCCTGGGATCAAACTCATCGAGGGCGCGGAGGCGGTGCCAGGCGACTCCGAGTTCGGCGTGAGTCGCGGCTGCCTGCTGCCCCGACACACACTCCTCGGGCCGGCCGACGTGCCGGCCACGGCCCATGCCGCGCTCCAGGACAGCCTCGTCCTCGTCCACGGGGGCATGGCCCAGAACGTCGGCCCCATCTTGGAGATGGTGACAGAGAAGTACCTCCTACGGTCCCCCGCCGAGTGGCAGGCTCGCGGCGAGGCGTTGGACCTGATGGACGAATTGTTGACCCACCTGCGCAACGCGGACATCCGCAGCCTGGCCGGGGTGACGACGCGGAACTTCCGCGGCCCGCTCCAGGCCATCATCCCCTGGGCCAGCAACGCCTACACCGAAATCCTCATCGAGCGCATGCGATCCCACTTCGGGGACGATTTCTGGGGCTTCTGGATGCTGGGGGGCATGTCGGGGGGCGGCATGGGCTTCATCGTCGCGCCTCAGCGGAAGCGCGAGGCGCAGGAGTATTTGCAAGAGACGATGAGCCAGACCCGGCGGGAGTTGCAGCATGCGTTGCCCTTCGCGATGGAGCCTTTGGTCTACGATTTCGCCATCAACGACAGGGGGACGCACGGCGACCTCCTCCAGGGGCGGGACGCGCTGATGCCTGCGGAGTATTACGCCCTGCGTGTGCCGGGGCTGTTGCGAACGGACCCGCGCGGACTGTCCCCGCTCCAGCGTGGGGAGATGGAGCGCTTCGGCGTCGCTTGCCGCGACCGGCCCGAGATGTCGGGCATGGTCGAAACGCTCTTCGAGCGCATCTTCCCTCGGGGGCGGGACGATCGCGGCGACCGCAAGCGCCTGGACGACCTACTCCAGGGACAGGGGTTCGACCCCGACCAGCACGAACACGTCCGTGCCGACCTCCGGCAAGGCCGGATCGGCCTGGCCCAGAATCGACTCTCGAGGAGTTCGGTGTTGGAGAATGTCCACCGGGGCGATGTCCTCGATGCGACTGGGTCGATCGACGCGG
Organism: Planctomycetia bacterium; assembly: GCA_025356615.1. Classification (GTDB taxonomy): domain Bacteria; phylum Planctomycetota; class Planctomycetia; order Gemmatales; family Gemmataceae; genus JANXSH01. The sequence goes on from JANXSH010001376.1 coordinate 4,157, forward strand.
AACTCGTCCGGCGGGGCGAGGCGGCACTCGACGAAGGCACGGTCGCGGTCGTCACACTCGCCGCCGGTGCCGGGAGTCGCTGGACTCAGGGCGCGGGGACCGTCAAGGCGCTGCACCCCTTCTGCAAGTTCGGCGGCAAGCATCGCACCTTCCTCGAAGTCCACCTCGCCAAGAGCCGCAAGGCTTCCCAGGGCCGGGCCGAGGCGCTCCCTCACGTCATCACCACCGGCTACCTGACCCAGGATCCGATCGCCCAACACCTGGCCGCCGTGCAGAACTATCGTTACCCTGGGCCAGTCCACTTGTCCGCCGGCAGAGCGGTCGGGCTTCGGCTGGTGCCGATGACGCGCGACCTCCGCTTCGCCTGGGAGGAGGTCGCCCAGCAACGACTGGACGAGCAAGCGCAAAAGGTGCGCGACAGCCTTCGCGCGGCCCTGCTGGAGTGGGCACGGCACGCCGGGGAGGGGTCCGACTACATCGACAACGTCCCCGAACAGTGTGTCCACCCCGTCGGGCACTGGTTCGAGGTGCCCAACATGCTCCGCAACGGGACGTTGCTCCGACTCCTGGCGCAGCGGCCCCGCCTGCGTCACCTGCTCGTCCACAACGTCGATAGCGTGGGCGTCTCCGTGGACCCCGGCTTGCTGGGCCTGCACCTGGCAGGCGAGCGCTGTCTGACCTTCGAGGTCATCCATCGGCGCGTCGAGGACCAGGGCGGCGGGCTGGGCCGAGTCGATGGGAGGCTCCGTATCGTCGAGGGGCTGGCGATGCCCCGCGAAGAGGACGAGGCCCGCCTCACCTACTACAACACGCTCACCTCGTGGGTGGACATCGACCGCCTGTTGGCCGTGTTCGGCCTCCGCCGCGAGGATCTCACTCAACAAGCGCGAGTCGCCGCCGCTGTCGAGCGGGTCGCCTCCCGGCTGCCCACCTATGTGACGCTCAAGGATGTCAAGAAACGCTGGGGGCACGGCCAGGAGGATGTCTTCCCGGTGTGCCAGTTCGAGAAGCTGTGGGGCGACATGACGATCCTCCCCGACGTGTCGTGTGGGTTCGTCGCCGTCCCGCGCGCCCGCGGGCAGCAGCTCAAGGACCAGGCCCAACTCGACGCCTGGCTGCGCGACGGCTCGGGGGCGTTCGTCGAGTCGCTGTGTGCGTGGTGAGGGGCAGGATAACAGAAGGGTTCTCCGCCACTCTTACTGAAGACCGTCTGGTGAGAGCGCCTGAAATCCAGGGGGAAAGGCTGCCTCCTTGTGAACGTCTGTTCTCCACCCATCAACACGAATGGCGGAGAACCCCATTCGCCCTTCGTTTCTCAGATGCGGGGGAGCGGTTCACTGCTCACTTGTAGCTGTTCGGGTCGAGTGGAAATAACTTTGGCGCTTTGGGAGAGGGTTTCTGCTGACTGCGGTCTGCGGACTTCTTCCTCTATCGTCCATCCGCCGAAGTCCAAAGGGAACTCAGGCGGACGGGCGAGCAACCGGGCGACCGCGAGTGCCGCAGCAGAAGAAACAGCCCAGACATCACCACTGCTGAGTTGGCCGCGCAGTTCGTGTAAGCAAACCTGTTGGATTAGGGCCTTCAAAGCGCGGAAAGCGTACCTCGCGCCGCTGATGACGCCCCCTTGCCAGTTGGATAAGCCGTAATTTTTGCGTCACCTCATCGACACTGCCATCTCATACAAAACACCTTCGGAAACGACGAGGACCCTGGTACTCGAAGCGAGGTCGCCAAGGGACAGTGCGAGACTGACCCACCGGCCTTCTCCGGTGAGTCGAATTCGGCAGATTACTTTGCTATCGTTTGTTGCAAGGAGAGTCATGGTGAAAACTCACGAACCTGTGAATCGTTGTCGAAGATCGCCTGTTGCTTGGCTTGCCGAGCTTCGTACAGCTTGATGTCTCGAAGGTACTCCCGCATCATCATCTTGTAGGACCGGCACACGCTTGCCAGATGTTCGGCATCGAGATCTGTGCGGGTTTCGATTTCCTCCAGTCGCGTTTCCAGGTCGCGCAACTTCTCCTTGGTCTGTTCATAGCCCTCAGTCGTCAACAACTCGCTCATAGCATCACCTCCACAACCCCCTTGGGGCGTTTCATTCGATCCGTAGCAAATTGGCGAGTGGCCCAAGCCTCGAAATCCGCGTCGTCGGCTGCGACTATGATTTGGAGGAACGGCCAGACCAATTCCTCGTCATCCAGTCTCGAACCCTCGCGTGGATAATCCGGGCCAGGCAAGAAAACCACATCCACGTCATTGGGAGCCAGTTTGCCGGTCACGAAGCTGCCGTTGACGAGCAGGCGGCGAACGCCCGCTCTCCTGGCCACCTCGATGAACTGCACCAATTCACTGATCTCCGCCTCCCGTTCCTCGGAGCCGCTCCCGAAACGTGCGATCAACTCGGCCACGGAGCAGGGGTGGATTCCAGGCGGCAAGTTGCCGACATCGTCGAAAGAGGGCAACATTGTTCTCCCCGGCAAAGAGAAGGGGAGAGAAAAGGCTCGACCAAAACAACGGTCCGCGTCCCCTTGCCTTTTCCCTGCACCGGCTCCCTATGCACTTCCGTCAGCCACATGTCCCGCTGGTCAGGGATAGCACCTGTTAGACGAGACCAACAATCTCTTCGGGTAGACGTAACAGACGCTCGGCGACCTGCTCTGTGCGGCGATGGGTGCCGCACAGCCCCATGTGTTCGGTCTCGACCCACCACAGGAAATCGACCATCTTGTACAGGGGTTCGCGCCGGATCAGCAGGCCGTAGACCTGGCTGATGTAGGAATCGTACTCGTCCTGGGCTTCGGGTATGTCTGCAATTCCAATTGGATCCCAATTTCGGAGAAATATTTCGCGGATCGCAGTGTGATACCTCTGCGCTTGGTCGAGACGTTGGCTCATCGTTACGCCCTCCGCCCCCTACCTTATGGTTCCGACATCCGCCATTGGCATCATCCTACCCGTCCCGCCACCCCTGTCAACGACTTTCCACTCGCCTGACCCTATTCATTGCAACGTGACCTGATCGCCACGGTCGAATGCGACATCTCGAAGCCCCCCCTCACGCAAGGATTTCCTTCACCAGCTCCCCGTGAACGTCCGTCAGCCGCATGTCCCGGCCCCCGAAGCGGAACGTCAGCTTCTTGTGATCGACGCCCAACAAATGCAGCATGGTCGCGTGTAAGTCGTGGATCTCGACCTTGTCCTTGATCGCCTTGTAGCCCCACTCGTCGGTCTCGCCGTGGGCCATGCCGCCCTTGACGCCGCCGCCCGCGAGCCACATCGAGAAGCCGAACGGGTTGTGGTCCCGGCCGCTGCCGCCCTGCGCGAACGGGGTCCGGCCGAACTCGCCGCCCCAGACGACGAGCGTCGAGTCGAGGAGGCCGCGACTCTTCAAATCAGTCAACAGGCCGGCGATCGGCTGATCGACCGCGCGGGCGTTGTCGTCGTGGCCGCGCTTGAGGTTGGCGTGCTGGTCCCAACGGTCGTGGC
>JANXSH010001378.1 GCA_025356615.1 Planctomycetia bacterium
GCTCGACCAGGCGCTCCAGTGCCTGAACCGATACCTCGAGGTTCGACCGGACGACCTCCAGGCCTTGCTGGGGCGAGCCTTCGTCTGGGAACGATTCCTCTACTTCGGCGATGCCCTCGAGGACTACCGCCGCGCGGTCGAGTTGCACCCGGAGAGCGATCGCGCCCGGCTGAAACTGGCCCAGACCTCGCTGATTTCGGGAACCCCCCAGGAGGCGCTGGAACAGTTCCTGCTCCTGGCCGAGCGTCACGGCGACCAGACGGAAGTGTGTCTCGGTCTGGCGCAGTGCCGCCGTCGCCTCGGCGAGAGCTTGGAAGCGGGCCGACTGCTGGACGCCCTGCTCGCGGAGTCGCCCGACCACGCGGACGCCCTCTGGGAGAGGGCACAACTGGCGTTCGATGCGGGAAAGCCCGAGGAGGCCGAGCCGCTGTTACTCCGCGCGGAACGGCAGGCACCCAACGACCGGAAGATCGCGCACGCCCTGGCCCGCTGCGCGGCCGCCCTGGGCCGGAAGGAGGAGGCCGAGTGCTACGAAGCGCGTGCAGATCGCATCCGCGCGGACCTCGAGAAACTCGGACGCCTGAGCAAGGAAGTGATCCGCTTTCCCCGCGACGCGGCGCTGCGCTACGAGATGGGCATGCTGTTCCTTCGCACGGGGGAGGAGCTCGAAGGCGTGCGTTGGCTGGAGCTGGCCCTGCGTCTCGACCCGCGCCATCAGCAGGCGCGGGAGGCGATCGTAGACTACGTCCGCCGCGACGCCCAGCGCCGGTCGGCGAAAAAGAACTCGTTGCCTGGTCATTCTCGTTGACAGATCCTGATGGAGTCCCTACACTTTATAATGTGGCAGTCCTTTCCCTATCTGTTGAATAGGATGCCGTTTAATTCTCTCCCGATCTCTCATCCAAGGGGGCAACCGTGGCACGGTTCCTACTCTCTCGACGCTGGCGGGGCTTCACCCTGATCGAACTGCTCGTCGTCATCGCCATCATCGCCATTCTCATCGGGCTTCTCTTGCCCGCCGTCCAGAAGGTCCGCGAGGCCGCCGCACGCATGCAGTGCAGCAACAACATCAAACAGATCAGCCTGGCCTTGCACAACGTTCAGAGCGTGGCTGGCAAGCTTCCGCCCATGCACACCTATCGTAGCGGCAATGCCTTCGGCGGGACGAACGGCGGCGGCAACCTCTTCTACTGGCTGCTACCCTATATCGAACAGGACAATCTGTTCAAGATCGACCCGAACAGCGACTCATGGAACGGTCCGAACAGTTGGATGATTTACAGTCAGCCGGTCAAGCCGTACCTGTGCCCCTCCGACTCGACGAACCAGCCAGTCCAGATGTGGACCAACGGGTGGGCTGCCGGCAACTACGCCGCCAACTACCAGGTCTTCGCCCCGAACAACAACACGAACACTAATGCGAACATCGCCTCGTCGTTCCCAGACGGCACCAGCAATACCATCGTCTTCGCAGAAAAGGTCGCCCGCTGCCAGGGCCGCGCCCTGTTGTGGGCGCACGGAGACTGGAATTATGAATGGTTGCCGGCGTTCATGACCTGGTACGATCAAGGGCCGACCACCGGCTTCCAGGTCGCCCCGACGAAGGCCCAGTGCAACCGCTTAAAGGCCAGTTCCGCCCACTCCAGTGGCATGAACATCGGCTTAGCAGACGGTAGCGTCCGCTTCATCGGCCAGGCGATGAGCCCGACAACGTTCTGGCAAGCCTGCACCCCCGATGGCGGTGAGGTCTTGGGCAACGACTGGTGAGCCTTTTTCCCGTACTCAGCCCGGCATCGCAGGCTCCCTGCCGCGATGCCGATCGTTTCCTTTTCAGAACTTTCGTATGTGATCCTGGCTGCCCCCGCCGGTATCCTTCTCCAGCATAGCGGAACCGAATCATGCTTTCTCTCTTTACGAGCCGACGCGGTCGGTGGTCTCTCCTCGTGCTCGCCCTGCTCATCCCTTTCTTCGCCGGCTGCGGTGCGGGCAAGGGAAAAGCCGTTGTCAAAGGCACTGTCACCTACAACGGCAAGCTCCTCAAAATAGGTACGGTCTCCTTCCAG
>JANXSH010000001.1 GCA_025356615.1 Planctomycetia bacterium
TCCACGACCGCACCCACGGCAAGGGTGCCATGCTGCTAACCAGCGACGCCTACCCGGCTTACGCCACGGCGATCGAGGAGGTCTACGGCGAGTGGGTGCAACCTCATCGCAAGCCGGGGCCGGGCCGACCGCCGAACCCACGTCTGGAGTTGCCATGCGGGCTGGTCTACGCCACCGTCCAGAAGAGGCGGGAGAAGGGGCGGGTGGTCGAGGTGATAAAGACGGTGGTGTTCGGGATGATGTGCCTGCTGGATTGCTGGCTGAGGCGGTCGAGGGTGAGCAACACCATCAACACGTCGTTCGTGGAGAGGAACAACGCGACGGACCGGCACCAGAACGCGAGGAAGCATCGGAAGACGTACTGCTTCTCGCGGTGCAAGCGGATGCACGACGCGGCGACGTACTTCGTGTCGTACTGCTATAACTTCTGCTGGGAGGTGCGGACGTTGAGGGTGAAGGAAGAGGAACACGGGCCGTGGCACGGGAGGACGCCGGCGATGGCGGCGGGACTGGCGGACCACGTCTGGTCGCTGGAGGAGTGGCTCCGCTATCCGGCGAAACCTCGCTCGCCCGTCTAGGCCACCACCGGCTTTTGAGGGCCACATTGCCACCGTGTCCCGTCTGGACGTAATTCTGCCAACGCCCCCAGAATCCATCCTCTCCGGTCGCCGAGCCGACGTACTGCTCCTTCGTCCGAGGACAGGTGAGCAGATAGACCCCGCGTGAAGCCTTGAATGGGGTCATTCAACTCTTGGGCAGGCTGTCCAGCCTCGAAAGCGGTTCAATGAAGTTCAAGAAGCCAGGGAACTCAGGTTCCTTGAACTCGGTCCGCAGTTCTGAAATGCACTTGTTCTGGTTGTCAGCGCGCTGCACCCAGGCGCGTTTGCCTCCACCCCATTCGATCAGCAGCCTTCCGACGTGGTCGCCGAGTTGCTCCTGCAATGCGAGGTCGTAGAGATGATAACTTCCAGCCTCATCGATGCCGTCCATGTGAGGCTTCGGAGTATCCTGTTCCAGGATTCGCCGGTTCGACACGCTGTAAATTCCCACGAACAGCGTCTCGTCGGCGGGCGTGCCGACAAAGGCCGCCCAATAAGGCGCATCTAGTCCGGCCTGATTTTTTATCTTCTGGGTTGCCTGGTACAAGTCGAACTGCGACCGGTTATCACGCCACAATTTATAAGGGCTACGCCCCTTCAATGCCCTTTTGTCTTTGTGGCGTAGTAAGCGGACCTCGTCCAGACGGAAGCCAGCCCCCAGCAAAATCGTGTTGAACATAATTGGCACAGCGTTCTCTCCTATCTTGCTCCCCTAGTTTAGTCGGGTGATGCCTCCCGCTTGCTCACCCCATCGGCCAGCGCTCCCCGAGCGCCGCACGCTGCGCCCGCGTGATGTCCTCGATGCCGAGCGTCCCCACCGCGATCAGCGCCTCGAGCTGCCCGCGCGTGAACGTCGCCTCTTCGCCGCCCGCGCCGACCTCGATTAACTTCCCCGAGCCGGTCATCACGAGGTTCATGTCCACGTCGGCGTCGCGGTCCTCGACGTAGCACAGGTCGAGCCACACGTCTTCGCCCAACAGGCCGACGCTGACGGCAGCGACGCTGTCGCGGATCACGTCGCCCGGTTTCGGCATCGGTGCCATGCCCTCGCGCTGCGGGCGGGCGCTCAGCACGGCGAGGGCGTCGGAGAGTGCCACGAACGCGCCGTTGATCGCCGCAGTGCGCGTTCCGCCGTCCGCCTGTAAAACGTCGCAGTCGAGGTAGAGCGTTCGTTCGCCGAGCTTGTCGAGATCGACGACGGCGCGGAGCGCCCGGCCTATGAGTCGCTGGATCTCGACGGAGCGACCGTCCACCTTGCCCATCGCCGAGCGCGCCTTGCGCGTGTTCGTGCTGCCCGGCAGCATGGCATATTCGGCCGTCAGCCAGCCCTTTCCTCGCCCCACGAGGAACGGCGGGACGGTCTCCTCGACGGAGCAGGTGCAGAGGACCATCGTCTCGCCGGACTGGACGAGGACGCTCCCCGGTGCCTGTCGCGTGAAGCCGCGCTGGAAACTCAGGGGACGGAGCTGGTCGGGACGGCGCTTGTCGTGGCGCAAGGTACTCTCCTCATCGGTGCGAGTTCAACGTTCCGGGTCGTAGATGTCCTGACGGGGGCCGGGGCGGCGACGAATTCGGAATTTGCCGCGCGGGTCCTCTTGCTCGTCCTCGGCATCGCGTTTCTTGCGATAGTCCAACACGGCGTCTACGAATTCCTGCGAGACGCTCCTCACTGTGAGGCTGCGTTCCGTGACGTTGGAGACGTGGATCGTTGTCAGTTGGATGATCGGTATCGAGATCAGCCAGCAAAACAGAAGCGTCGGCACGACGACGAAGCCGATCCCGACGAGGAGATCCTTCGTCGATTCGTCCCAAAGGCCCAACTGCGACTCCGCCAAGTAGTTGCCGCCGAAGTAGATCGGAATGATCGCCATGATCGCAACCAAACCACCCCAGACGATGAAGAATCGCACGCGCCAGTGGTTCTTGTGCCGGTCGCAGAAGTGGATATGGCAGCGTGCCCGCGCGGTGAGGAAGGCAGCGAGGACGACATACGGCACGATCCCGAATGGCAAGAACACATAGATCCAGAAGGGGTGCGAGGTGAACCGAATCCGTCTCCGCTCCGTCGCTGGATCCCCGCAACGCATGCAGACATCGGGCAAGTCGTCCTCTTCCGCCTCGTACCGCCTGAGCTGAATCGAGGCCATCGAACACCCCCTGTCCCCCCTGGTGTATCTTACTGACAACTGACAACTGACAACTATTCCATTACCCACGCCAACAGCGCCTTCTGAGCGTGCATGCGATTCTCGGCCTGCTGGAAGACGATGCTCCGCTCGCCGTCGATCACGTCGGCGCTGACTTCCTCGCCGCGGACGGCGGGGAGGCAGTGCATGACGCGGGCGTGGGCGGGGGCGTGCTCGAGAAGGGCAGAATCGACCCGGAAGCCGGAGAACTTGCGGACTCGCTCCTGGCGCTCGGACTCCTGGCCCATGCTCGTCCAGACATCGGTGTAGATCACGTCGGCCTTATCGACGGCGTGATACGGCGAGCCGTTGAGGATCAGCTCGGCCTTGGGGAAGGAGTGGTGGTAGCGCACGAGGAACTCGTTGTCGAAGCCGTACCCCTCGGGCGCGGCGAGGATGAAGCGCATGCCGAAGACGCCGCAGCCGACGGCCACGGAGCGGGCGACGTTGTTGCCGTCGCCGACGAAGACGAGGGTCTTGCCCTCGATGCCGCCGAAGACCTCCTGGATCGTCAGGAGGTCGCCCAGCGCCTGGCAGGGGTGGGACAGGTCCGACAGGCCGTTGATGACCGGGACGGCGGAGTGCTTCGCGAACTCTTCGATGGTCGTGTGGTGGAAGGTCCGCAGCACGACGGCATCGACGTAGCCCGAGAGGGTTCGCGCGAAGTCGGCGATCGGCTCGCGCTTGCCCATCGCGCCGTCACCGAGGAAGATGCTGGTGCCGCCCAACTGGGCCATTCCCGCCTCGAAACTGACGCGCGTGCGAAGCGACGGCTTCTCGAAGATCAAGCCCAGGGACTTGCCCGCAAGGATCGGTGGGCGGATGCCCCGGCGCACGTCGGCCTTGAGGCGGGCCGCCTCCGAGAGCAGGTGCTTCAGGTCGCCGGTCGGGATGTCGATCAGTCGTAGAAAATGGCGTATCATGATCTCACTCGCGGACTCGGTGCGGTCATCCCCTCCGGGACCGACCTCACACTTCTAAATGTACCAGTACGTCTTCCAGGATACCGCACCCCTCCTCGAGTTCGGCATCGCTCAGGTTCATCGCGGGCAGCAGGCGCAGGACGGTGCCGTGCGTGCAGTTGATGAGCAACCCTCGCTCCATACAAGCCTTGACGACGGCGGTGCCATCGACGCCGAGTTCGACGCCGATCATGCAGCCGAGGGCGCGCACGTCCGTGATCCACGGGCAGCGCGAGCGCAGGCCGTCGAAGAATCGCCGGAACCGCTCGCCGATCCCGACGGCTCGGGCGAGCAGGCCGTCCTCCTCGATCGTTTCGATCGTCGCCAGCGCCGCCGCCGCCGAGAGGGGATTGCCCCCGAACGTCGCGGCGTGGGTTCCGGGTCTCAGGTGTGCCGCCACTTCGGGCCGGGCGACGAGGCCACCCATCGCGACGCCCCCCGCGAGCGCCTTGGCGAGCGTGACGATGTCGGGCGTGAGATTCCAGTGCTGGTGGGCGTACCATCTACCCGTCCGGCCCATGCCGGTCTGCACTTCGTCGAGGATGAGCAACATGCGATGCTTCTCGGTGAGACTGCGTAGTCCCTCGAGATAGCCTGCCGGGGGCATGTTGACGCCGCCCTCTCCCTGGATCGGCTCGACCATGATCGCGACGGTCTCGGCGTCGATCGCTCTCGCGGTCGCCTCGAGGTCGCCGTAGGGAACATGGACGAATCCGGGCACGAGCGGCCCGACGCCGGCGTGATACTTCGGCTGGCCCGTGGCCGACAGCGCCCCCATCGTCCGACCGTGGAAACTGTTGAGTGTCGTGATGATCTTGTAACGTCCGGGGCCACCCCAGAGGCGGGCGAGCTTGATCGCGGCCTCGTTGGCCTCGGTGCCCGAGTTGCAGAAGAACGCCTGGCCTGCGAACGTCGTGCGAACGCTCAGCGCCTCGGCGAGTTCCGCCTGGACCTCGGTGTGCCAGGTGTTGGGCACATGGATGAGTGTGCCGACCTGCCGCCGGACCGCCTCCACGACGCGCGGCGGGCAATGGCCTAGCAGCCCGCAGCCCCAGCCGGGGAATAGGTCGAGGTAGCGCTTGCCCTCGTCGTCCCAAACGCGCGACCCCTCGCCGCGCACGAGGCACACCGGGTACCGCGTGTAGTTCGCGATGACGAACTGTTTGTATCGGTCGAGCGTGGACTGGTTCATTTCTAAAGCTCTCAGCTCTCAGCTATCAGCTTTCAGCCAAACGAGAGGCTGATTCGTTTGGGAGTTTCTCTGGCTGACAGCTGATAGCTTCAGAGGGTGATCTCGGTCCCGATGCCCTGGTGGGTGTAGATTTCGAGGAGGAGCGAGTGCTTGACTCGGCCGTCGATCATGTGGGTCTTGCGGACCCCTCCGCGTAGGCTGTCGAGGCAGGCTTCGACTTTGGGAATCATGCCGGAGTCGATGACCCCCCGACGGATGAGTTCACGGCAGCCGCCCGCGTCGAGGCTGGCGACGAGCGAGGAGGGGTCGTGGCGGTCCATCAGGATGCCGGGGGTGTCGCTGAGGAAGACGAGTTTCTCGGTGCGCAGGTGGACAGCGATGGCGGAGGCCGCCGTGTCGGCGTTGACGTTGAGCCAGCGCGTCCCTTCGCCCGGCGCGTCCTCGAGGGCGAGCGACGGGATGACGGGCACGACTCCGCCGGCGCAGAACGACTCGATCAGGGCGGTATCGACTCGGCTGACGCTGCCGACGTGCCCGAGGTCCACCGGCCGACCGTCCTCGCCGTCGAGCGTCAGTCGGTCCCCGAAGAGGACGGGCAAGGGGGGAGAGTGCAGGCCGACCGCCTTGCCGCCGAGCTGGTGGATCAGGGAGACGATGCCCGCGTTGATGTTTTCGAGGAGGACGCGGACGACGATGTCGAGCGTGGCGCGATCGGTGTAGCGCCGGCCGAGAACCTTGCGCGGGACGAGGCCCGCCTTGGCCATCGCGCGGTCGATCGGCTTGCCGCCGCCGTGGACGAGGACGGGCCGGAGGCCCACGGTGGCCATGAAGACGACATCCTGGAGCGTGGCCTCGAGCGCCACGGGGTCTTCCATTGCGCTGCCGCCGAGCTTGATCACGATGAGGTGATCGCGGAAGCGGCGGATGTAGCCCATGGCCTCGATAAGGGATTCGGCCTTGCGAATCGCGTCGTCCATCAGGGGAGGAGGCTCCACGAATCTGCGAAGTAAAAGAATATTGTAGCGCGGGGGGGACGAGTGTCAATGGGGAGGAGAGAATGGAAGTAGAGATCAGTACACAGCGGGCAACTCGCCGCGCTCTCGTCTCACCTGGGCGGATTGCCCCACACCATCGGGTCGAGTGTTGCCGCCCGGCGGTTGGAGAGCGTGTAAGTCGGGGAGATCGTCTGGGTAACTCATGAGCCGACGGTAGAGGTCTGGTTCGTACCGGGTAGCCAAAGATACGATACCGATCCAGAGCATACGGAACTCGGTGGATTGCGGGCTAGCAAGCCCCAGCAGTTCGATCAGTCGGGCAGCTTCTGGATTGTCTGTATGAATTGTCCCATCCTCTTCGACGCGGACCGTCGAACCGACCAGCACGGCCAGCGGGTCAGGAATGACTCGGTCGCCCTTGGCCGTGTTGCATGTCGCGCAAGCGTAAAGCAAATTTTCATAGTCCGTGATGCCGGCGGGGTGGCGAGACACGGCCAGAAAGTGGTCAATGGCGTATATACCCCGGACACGGCCCCACTGCTCGCGCAATAGGCAATAGATGCAGCGGTAGGAGAACTCATCGCGCAGCCACGGTCGGTAGCTGCTGTAGTCGGAGTAGCCCTGTGGGCCATGTCGCAACACATGCGAATCGAGCGGGTAGAGGAAAGGGCTACTCATGCGTCCGATGCTCGTCGTGAGGTAGCTTTGGTGAGCAACTCCTGCTGGAGCCGGCGTGAGTCCTCGAGTGGGAGTGGCGCTACACGTTGGCGATACCGCAGCATCTCCTCTTGCAGCTTGGCTAACTCGACGGTCTCTGTCGGAGTGAGGCTCCTGACATATTTACTATCGATCAGGTCGCAGCGGCGGTGGTTCTTCACTTCGGACCACGCCTCGTCCCCATTCGCTGTGGAAGGAACCGCTGGGACGACCCATGCCACGGGCTGGCCGTTGAGTTCGAGGACAGAACCGGTCGGATCTCCTGTCACGGCAAGGACGAATTGCTTCACCAACCCGTCGAAGCCTTCGAGGTCAACGTGTGTCATCTTGTTCCCCGCGCTACGGGAATGAGATTACTGGTCCAGCGAAGATTCTATCAAGCAACCACGGGCCTGGGAACTCGAGTATCGAAAACACTCTGCTCCTTCCCTGCATTCCATCCTCCTTCCATTGGCCTCGCCTTCGCTCTGGTGTACACTAACACCATCCCGCCGGGCGTTCTCGCGGCCCGGCATCATCCCATGAGGATCGACACGCTGAGATGACACGATACAACCCCACGCCCGGCATCCTCGCGGCGACGGAAACCGACACGATCGACGAGGTCCGCACGCGCCTGATTCCGCCGTACAACGTCATCCTCCTCAACGACGACCACCACTCGATGGAGTTCGTCATGGAGGTGCTGTCCAAGGTTTTGGGGATCGCCGACGAGCGGGCCTTCCAATTCATGATGGAGGCCCACGAGTCGGGCCGGGCGATCATCTGGACGGGGACGAAGGAGGTCGCCGAGTTGAAGCTGGAGCAGATCCAGTCGATGCACGAAATCCGTCAGAGCGACAACGCCAAACTCGGCCCACTCGGCTGCGACATCGAACCCGCCTGACACCACGGAGCATGCCATGAGCCTCGAACCCCTCGCCGTCGGCGTGTGCAGCTGGTCGCTCCAGGTCGGGAGCGTCCCGGAGCTGTCCTCCCTCCTGACTCGGCTCGTCGTCGATGTCGTGCAAATCGCCTGCGGCGATCCGCATCACGCGGCATGGGCCGAGGGCGACGCCATGCCAGCCGCCGCCAACGCGGCGGGCTTCCGCATGACGGGGGCGATGCTCGGCTTCCCCGGCGAGGACTACACGACGCCCCAGACGATCCAACTCAGCGGCGGGTTCGGCAATCCCAAGGACCGCGCGGAGCGCCTCGAGCGCCTCGCCTGGGCGCTGGACCGCACTCGAGCGCTCGGCCTGACGGACCTCATGCTCCACGCCGGCTTCATCCCCGAACCGCGTGACGCCGACCGGAAGGCGTTCCTCGACACGCTCGGCAAGGTCAGCGCGCTTGCTTCTGCGAAAGGCATCACCGTCGCCTTCGAGACGGGGCAGGAGACCGCCGACCTGTTGCGCCTGACGCTCGACGAGTTGAAGTGCAAGAACCTCGGCGTCAACTTCGACCCCGCGAACATGCCCCTCTACGACAAGGGCGACCCCATCCGGGCCGTCGAGATCCTCGCCCCCGACATCCGCTCGGTCCATGTGAAGGACGCGAATCGGCCCAAGGTGCCCGGCACCTGGGGCGAGGAAGTCCCCCTCGGCGAGGGCGAGGTCGATATCCGGGCGTTCCTGAAGACGCTGCGAAAAGTCGGATATCGTGGTTCGCTGTGCATCGAACGCGAAGTCGGCGACCAGGAGGGCCGGATTCGCGACGTGGCGCATGGGATTCGATTCGTGCGGGAGTGTTTGGCGTAGGATCGAGTGGCGAGCGGGGGGTGTAAACGCCCTGGAATGGGTATCGAATCCAGGGCGATTACACGCCCCGCTCGCCGGGCAAAAGGATAATTTGATGAAACGTTTTGCCGCTCTCTGCGTTCTCTTCCTGGTGCTCCTCAGCGTCAACGGCTGCGCGAACAACAGCCCCGACGGCCTCTTCGAGCAGCAGATCGCCCTCATCAACGAGCAGGCCGATGCGATCGAGAAGAATGCTTCACCCTTGGCGGTCGCTGCGATCCACAGGAAACACGAAGAGCTGCTCCTGAAAATGGTCCAACTGAATATCTCCGACGCGGAGAGGAAGAAACTGACCGATGCGAACAAGGATGCCCTCGAGAAAGCGATGCAGCGCCTTACCGCCGCCACCATGAAGCAGGCTGGCGTTGACCCGAAGAGCATCTCCCCTTTCGACAAGGACAAAGCGAAGTGATGCGGCCAGCAGCCGAACGCTTGTATCTCGCCCACCCCGGCGTTACAATCCGTTATTAGTGTTATACTCTCAACACCTCTACTCACGAGGGAGGCCGATGCTAACGCTCCCATCCCTGACGCTGTCGCCGCTGGGACTGCAACTGGAAATCCTGCGGCTCCAGCCGGCCACTTCCAAGTCCGTTCGCGAACAGGTTCTCGAGGCGATCACTGAGACCATCCGTCAGGGCCGGACCTTTGACGGGATCGTCGGCAAGTGTTATGACATGGCGCTACTGGGCTACGCGGCTGATGCGTCCCCGTTTCGCGATTCACTGTTCGCCTCGTTCGAGAACATCAAGGCGTTCATGGGTGAACTGGCCCATGAGGCGCGGAGAGCGAACGTGACGGGGCCGGAAGTCGAGTCCCTCGAGGCCGAGGCAGCGTCCCTGGGGCGGAAATTGGAGCGACTCCGCGCTTCGTGGCGGACTCCAGACGATCTCGAAGACCTAGCGGCCCAAGCCCTCGTCCCCTCCGACGAGGAGTTGCGTTCCATCCGCGACGCGCTGCCTTTCCCACAGGCGTGGCTGGAGCCGGGGCTGAAACCCTTCTGAGGTCGATGATGTCCTCGCCATGCTTCGGACGCATCGTTTGGGTGGTAATCCCTGACTCGAGGGGGCTGATTCGTGAGCGCCACCCCGCAATAATCTTGTCGTCGAACGATCGGATCAGTGTCGGCGGGCGCGTCTGGCTCGTCGGCATCTCAACGAAATCCAACCTTGCGCCCGCAGAGGTCCAGACGGAGATGCAGTACGACCCACGCGGCAACTGCCGGAGCGGGTTGAGGGAGCAGTGCTGGGCCGTCTCGACGTGGCTCGTCGAGGTTGAAATCGCCGAAATCGAGGACTACGCGGGAACCGTCAAGGGTACGACGATGGCCGAACTCATCGGGAAGATCCCGCCCACGAAGGTGCGGTCCGTGGGATTGTGACGCCGACGACCCGCCGCCTCGTAAACGAGAAGGTGTTGCGTCCAATCTCCCCGCCTCGCCCGCCACTCGGGGAATGATTATGCCTCCCGTCTTTCCGCGAAACGCCGCCGCACTGCTCATCGGCATCGGTCAGTACGACCGGGCCGACGACATCACGAGCCTGCCTTACGCGGCCCGCGACGCGCGGAGCTTCGCCAAGATGCTCACCGACGCCGAGGTGTGCGGCTTCCCGCGCGACCGGATCGCGCTGTTGACCGACCGAAAGGCGAGCCGGGCTGCGATCGATCGGCACCTCTCACGCTGGCTGCCGGGCCAGGCGCGCGGGGCGGAGCTGGTCGTCCTCTACTTCGCGGGGCACGGCGTCGTCGAGTCGGTGGCCGGTCGCGACGAAGGCTATCTCGTCCCGTGGGACGCCGACCCGCAAAACATCGTCCGCGACGGCATCGCCATGAGCGACGTGGCACGATGGATCGACGCGCTCCAGGCCGACGCCGTCGTCGTCTGCCTCGACTGCTGTCACGCGGGCGGCATCTTGCCGCGCGACGGCGTGACGCTGCGCGGAGACCGCGACATGGCGATCCAGCCGTCGGTGATCCAGCGACTCGGCGGGCGGGGCCGGTTCCTGCTCGCCTCCTGCGATCGGGGCCAGAAGTCGATCGAGTCGGAGGAGTTGCGGCACGGACTCTTCACCTACCACCTCCTGCGCGGCCTCAGCGGCGCGGGCGACCGCGACGGCGACGGCTACGTCAGCATCGCGGAGTTGTTCGCTTACGTCGCCGCAGCGGTCAGCGAAGACGCCCGGACCCAGTACCACCGCGAGCAAACGCCCTGGACCAGCGCGACGTACAACGGCGATGTCCTGCTCAGCGCCGTCCGCCGTAAGACGAAGACCATCCCGCCAGCCCCATCGACGAAGGAGGACGATCCGGCCCAGCCCACCACGGCGGAGGACGACGGCCTCATCGGCCCCCTGCGTCGGCTCCGCAAGCAACCGAACCTCGCGGAACTACCCTTCATCTTCCGCCACCTCGCCCACCGGAGCGAGGGAGTCCGCAAACAGGCCCACAAGGCGCTCTCCGCTTGTCCGTGGGAGCAAGTGTGCCGGGCCGCCGAGGATCTCGCACGCCGCGAAGCGCCGACGATCCTCGACATCCTCGACGGCCTCGCCGCGCTCGAGACGCACGTCCGGGTGATCGCGCTCCTCGACAAACTCGCCAGCCTACTCCGTGGGACGCCACGCGATCGCGCGGTCTGGTTGCTCGATCGGAAGCGACTCGCCGGGGATAAGGATCGCCTGGCCGAGGTCTTCCGGGCCAGTCACGGGGGCGAGATCCTGCGCGTCCTGGGGCCGGGCACCTACACCGGGGCGTATCTCGCACGCCTCGCCGACACGGGGTTGGAGGTCGTCGTCCGCGTCCTTCGGCCCGAATTCGCGGCCCAGCCGATGATCCGCGCCCACTTCGTCGAGCTGGGCGTCCGGGCGGTCCGCCTCGTCCACCACAACCTCGTCCTGACGCGCGACGCCCGCGCCTTCCCCGATCGCGGACTCTACTTCACCGTTCGCGACTACATCGCCGGCGCGACCCTCCGCGAGGTTCTCGAATCGGGGCGACGGTTCGACCCGATGCAGTCGTGCAAGATCCTCCGCCAGATCCTCGAGGCGCTCTCGCCACTACACCGCGACGGGCTTACGCACGGCGGCATCAAGCCGTCGAACGTCTTCCTGACGCGCGACAATCACGTCATCCTCGGCGAGCCGTCGCTCCCGATCCCCGCCTCGGGGTACGACCTGCCACGGCTGGCGTATGACTTCCGCTACGCGCCGCCGGAACTCTTTCGCGGGCCGAACCAGGCGAACCCCGCGTCGGACTTCTACGCACTGGGTTGCGTTGCCCACGAACTATTCCGGGGCGAGCCGCCCTTCGTCTCGGACAACCACTACGAGTTGATCGCTCGCCACGACCGCGACCCGATCCCCGCAGCGCGAGACGCCTCCGAACCATCAGCAATCGATGATTGGCTGCGAATCGCCCTGGCGAAGGCGTCCGGTGCGAGGTTCGCCGACCTCGACGCGGCTCGTGCTGCCCTGACGCGGCTCGAACACGACCTCCGAGAGCCGCCGGTCGTTGAAGATAGAGCGCGAAAGTCATCGTCTCCTGGATCGCCGATGGAGACGGTCGCGGGCATCATCAGCGACGCGCCTTCCTCGGTCCACCTCATGCACGAACAGTCGCTCATGGACCTCGCGGATCGCCAATCGCTGATGCGACTGACCAATCCGCCGAATCTGACCATCGACCCCGAAGCGATGGGAGGGGCGAGACACGAAGGGCCGTCGAGCGCTCGCCCGGAGATTCCAGGCTATCGCTTCGTCCGATTGCTGGGCCAGGGCGGCATGGGTGTCGTCTTCGAGGCGATCCAGGAGTCTCTCGAGCGCCCGGTGGCGATCAAGGTCATCAGCCAATCGTACTCGAACGAGGAGTCCCGACGCCGATTCTTGACCGAGGCGAGGGCCTTGGCGGCCGTCCCGCACCCGAACATCGTCGCGGTCTACGACTTCGGCGAGCGCGAGGGTGCTCCCTACCTGGTCATGGAGTATTGCCCCGGCGGCAGCCTCTCGCAGAGGCTCGGCGGGACTCCCATGTCGTCGCAACCGGCGGCGAGTCTGATGGGCCAGATCGCCCTCGGCGTCCAGGCCGCCCACACGGCAGGCATCTTGCATCGGGACTTGAAGCCGGGGAACATCCTCTTCACGGCGGACGGGACGCCGAAGATCACCGATTTCGGCCTGGCCCGTCTCGGCGAGCGGTCCGCTGGGGCGACCATGATCGGTGCCGTGATGGGGACGCCGAGTTATATGTCCCCCGAACAGGCCCAGGGACTCTCGGACCTCGGCCCGACGACTGACGTGTACAGCCTCGGCGCGACGCTCTACGAATGCCTCACCGGGCGACCGCCGTTCCGCTCCGAGTCGGTCATGGACACGCTCATGAAGGTCATGAGCGAGGATCCCGTCTCCCCGCGCCAACTCGTGCCGAACGTCCCGCGCGACCTGGAAGCGATCTGCCTCCGCTGCCTCCAGAAAGACCCCACGAAGCGGTACGCCAGCGCCGAGGAGCTGGCCGCCGACCTGGAGCGCGTCGCCACCGGCGAGCCGATCGCTACACGCTCCAGGCGGCGCTGGTGGCCGTTTGGGTGAGAGACGAGGGAAAGTCCCTTGGTATCGATCTCATGGGGGGGAGCGGTGCCGGTCGCTCCCCCCGCATTTCATGGGGACTACGTTAGGTCGTGTGGACAATTACCATCGTAACCACAATCCTCACAAGAACTTACGGACGATTCTCGCGGGCGAATGTATTCTGCGCAAATCGCTTCGTTATAAGGACTTGCGCGGTAATTGTCCACACGACCTAGTCCGGTCTTCTCCGTCACAACCATTTGCGCCCCGTCGTCCGGTGCCCGCGCAATTCCCCGACG
>JANXSH010000004.1 GCA_025356615.1 Planctomycetia bacterium
TTCCATCATGGCGAGTTGGCGGGCGGGTCGCCGGAACGGAGGGTTCAGAGGGGGCGCGGCGGGCGCACGGCGTTTCATACAGGCTCGGTATGGTAAGGGTTTGCGCGGGTGGTACGCAAACACTAGTCGCCGTTTGGCCGCTGTCCAGCTATACGGACGCTCAGACATCGCGGATTCCCCGTCGCAGCTGCACGCCGTATGGGGGAGTCCGTATATTTGTCGGGGCGGGTGTTTAGCCGCAATGTGTCGCGGAGTAGCAGTTTAGCCGCAAAGCCGAGCGCGCTTCGATCCGCGTCGCGGCTAAACGTTCGCGCTTCCAATCCGCTAGAATAGGTGCGGGTGGATACCTCGCGCGTTATCCCGGAAATTGGACCCCCCTCATGAGCCTACTCCCCGCAGGCCGATCACTGACCCAGGCGTTGCCTGACCTCGACGAACTCCTCGCCGACCCGCGCGCCTACCTCGAGGCAGCGCCGCTCGCCTTCGGCCCGCGGCGGATGGTTCGCCTCTCGCTGGCTTTCGCGGTCCCAGGGGTTCTCTTGCTCCTGTCGTGCCTGATCGCGGGCAAGGCGGACGGCGAGCGCGTCGCCCTCGGCGTGGGGCTGTTGCTCGGGGCCGGCGTCTGGGCCGGCTGGTCGCTGCTCATGCGCGGGCACGAGATCGTGCTGCACCCCGACGGCGTCGAGGTCGTCTCCGTCGATGGGACCGTCTGGGCACCGTGGGCGCTGTTCCACGGCGAGGGTCGCCCCTTCGTCCCCGATTCCGACAGCCCGAGTGCCGGGCTGATCCTCCCCGTCGATCCGGCCGCCGTGCCGCAGGTGGTGTTGCTGCGCGGCGGCATGGAGATCGCCCGCGGGAGAGCGATTCGCGTTCGGCACTGGTCCTTTTCCGCCCACGACGAGGTGGTCTTGCCCGGTCGGTACGAAATCAGCGCGATCGACCTCGGCGATCTGCTGCTCCTCCTCGGGGGGCGACTCGGCAAGGACAAGCCCCTCGTCGTCGTCCCGCACGACGCCGACGAGCCGTCGCCCGCCTTCACGCAGGATCCCGCCGGTTGGATCCGGCTGCCGCTGACGCGCCTGAAGTTGCCCTCGTGCTGCGCGCGGTGTGGGGGGCCGCGCGACCTCGTCGTCCCGCTGCCCGTCACGGCGTGGGGCGATTGGCTCCTGGGCTGGTTGCTCGGGGGGATTCGCACGCTCGAGCTACCCATCCCGCTGTGCGAGCCTTGCGGCGACTTCCTCGCCCACCGCCAGCGCCGGGGCGGCTTCCTCGGGTCGGCCCTCGGGGCATTCCTCGGCACCGCTGTCGGCTACGTCGGCGCGGGCTGGTGGCACGAGGGCCGCGATGTCGCCCTCTGGCTGGGCGGCTCCGTCGGCCTCGCGGTCGGGGTCATCGTCGGCTCCCTGATGGGGGTCGCCCTGACGCGGCGCATGCCGGTGCGCGTCCGCCGTTACTCCCCCTCGCGCGGCCTCGTGTCGGTCCGATTCGAGAACCCCGAGGTCGCCGCGCGCGTCCTGGCCACGGTCAACGACCGCCCGAAGAGACCTTGACCTATTTCCACCGTCCGAGTTACTTGATCCGGGTGATCGAATACACCCGCCCTCGAAGGAGATCGACGAGCATGAAATGTCTGGTGACAGGGGCGGCGGGGTTCATCGGCTCCCACCTGTGCGAGCAGCTCTTGGCCGACGGGCACGAGGTCGTCGGACTCGACGCCTTCGTCCCGTACTACCCCCGCGCGATCAAGGAAGTGAACCTGACGGCGTGCCGGCAGCACCGGCGGTTTATGTTCCGCGAACTCGACCTGCGCACGGACGACCTGGCACCGGCGATGGACGGCGTCGAGGTCGTCTACCACCTCGCGGCGATGGCGGGGCTGCCCAGGAGTTGGACGGAGTTCGACCTCTACGAGGGCTGCAACGTTCGCGGGACGTTTCGCCTGCTCGAGGCGACTTCGGCGACCAAACTCCGGCGCTTCCTCTACGTCTCGACCTCCTCGGTCTACGGGCGCTACGGCTCGGGGGACGAGTCGCTTCCCACCCGACCGATCTCGCCCTACGGCGTGACCAAACTCGCGGGCGAGAACCTGTGCCGGGCGTTCGCCGAGGAGAAATCCTTGCCGATGGTCGTGCTGCGCTACTTCTCGGTCTACGGCCCGCGTCAGCGGCCCGACATGGGCTACAACCTGTTCATCGCGGCCATCCTGCGGGGCGAGCCGTTGACGGTGTTCGGCGACGGCCTCCAGATGCGGGGCAACACCTATGTGAGCGACTGCGTCGGGGCGACGATCGCCGCGACCGCGAGCGTGCCGGGCGAGACCTACAACGTCGGCGGCGGCGAGACCGTCTCCGTGTGGGACGTACTGCACAAGTTGGAGGAGATCATCGGGCGCAAGGCCATCGTTTTACGTCAGCCGGCCCGCACGGGGGACCAGCGTTCCACCACCGCCGACACGTCGAAACTCGGACGCTTCTTCGGCTGGAAGCCTCACGTCGGACTGACCGAGGGACTGAGCCAGCAAGTGGCCTGGCAACGGACGGCACTGGGCGCGGGGGAGTGATACGAGGAAGGGGAGAGAGTCTTGGTCGAGAAAGAGGCCCGTACTCTTCGCTTCCGATCGCGCCGTCGGGCCGTCCGGGTCGAGACACCTTCGCCTTGTTGCTCATCGGGATCGAGTGGATGTCGTTGCCGTCGAGCGCCTTGCGCGCCCGGTGAACGGGTCGATGCCGGTGTGGTACATTCACGTTGCGATGTAACGGGCCGGCCTCATGAAGCGGTAAATGAGGGGGCGAAGTGAGCAATCGGAACATTATCGAGTGCTGTGTTCGTCTCTTCACATCCCCTGTGCTTGCAACCACTCGAGCCTGTGGTCGATCGCCGCAGTCACCGGCACGATGCGATTTTGGCCCGGAAGTACCATCGCCACCTGGTGCCCAACGAGCAGATGGCCGAGCATGTTCAGCCGGACCGAGTCGAACGCCAGGCATACCCACTCGGTGGTAACCTCTTCCTGCGGGTACGATTCCGTGGTTGGCATGGCCTGCCCCCCGGCGGGAGCGAGCATCGTCGAGACCCCATCCCGGTCCGCCCAAGGACCGTCCCCCTCGTAAACCTCGCCGACCTCGGCGTTTTCGCCACCCTGCATGAGAGTGACGCGGGAGTGTAACCGCCTCGCCCGCCGCCCCGGCCGGTACTCGATGCGCCAGTTGGTCCCACGCGCGAGGAAGGCCGGCTCGTAAACGGCATCCAGGTCGGCGGGGATGTCCGCCGTCGCGCGGGCGACCTCACGGGCGAAGGGTGCCAGCGGGTCTGTGTTTTCTTCCAGGGCGTCACAGAAGGCGTCCATTGCCAGGTGGTCGCCCGTCAACGCGGCGCGGAACAAAGTGAGCAGAAGACTGTCTCGGTTCATGCGATCCTCAACGTTCCAGCCTGGCCGCGAGCAGGGAGTCGAAATCCGCCGGCTGATAAAGCGGCTGACTCGAGTTCGCGAGCCGCACCTCTTCCCACCGTTGAGTCTGCGGATCGAACATCGTGTTCCAGCCCTCGGGCCGGTAGACGAAGTTTAGCTTGGCCACCGGCCTGCTGCCCTTCGCCTCCGGGCCGACGAACATCACGGTCCCAGGCGGCTTGCCGAGGATCTCCGCCGCATTGACTCGACCCATGAATGGGCCGAGCGCCGGGAAGTCCAGATCGGCGTAGGGAATCGAGAAGGCGATGGCTTCGGCGGAGGGGTAGGCCCTCTTCAGCTTCTCGAACCAGGGGGCGATCCGCCCCGGCGTCGGGTAAACATACGCCTCGTCTACGGACATGCCCCCCAGTTGTGGCCTGCGGGTCCGTGTGGGTCCGCGACCAGGGTACTTCCGGTTGATTTCCATGATGTCGGCGGCGACGGGGTCGGTCGGGCCGACGAGCTTTAGTTCGAGCAACGAAACCCAAGGGGCACGCAGCTTGAACTTCACGAACACGGGGTGGATGGCCCGGAAAGCCGCCGAATGCCCCCGCTCGTCCACCTCCTTGACGACGAGGTAGAGCAGCCAGCGATCCTCTTCGGTGGGCTTGACCCAGGCCGCCGCGCTCACGTCGAACCCCGCCTCGAGGAGCAGGTCGATGAATTCCTGTCCCTCGTCGATCTCCTGTTCTACCAGTACCGCTTGATCCATGATAACACCCCATCGGGGCTAGTGGTGATCGCCTCGCACAGTTTGCGGGCTTCGGCCTCGCTCTTGTTGTCGTACCTACTGTGCTCGGTCCATTTCAGCACGACATCCCAGCAGCCGAAGAGTGCGGCGTTTGCGGTGGTGTCCACGTCGAACACGGCCCTGAGACCGGCGAGGTCGATCAGTTTCTTCAGGTCGTGAATGTAGGCCGCCGGGACGAACGATTTTTCGGGGAACGCCTCCGTCTTCCACAGATTGGCGACACACGCTTTGAGGCCGCACTCGACCGAGTAACCGGCAACGTAATAGCCGGCGTCGTATCTTCCGCCGTCGATGAGGACTTTGGCGTCGGCCATCCGCCTGTCCGCGAGGCTTTGTAGGTCGAGCCTTGTCAGCGCCATTGAGTAGAATCCAGAGAGCCTCGATCCCGACTGTTAAGTGCTAAATGACTACTCCTTCCACAACCAACCGCCACACGGCGGTCCGGAGATCATCACAGCCCGATTATATCGATCACGGTCTTGATCGGAAATGCCCTGTTAACTCATCTGGGCCTGATGGCTCCAGGTACATTCCGCCTGCGGCGATGGGCTGGCTTCTGGCCCTTCTTGCCCTCGGGATCGTGTGGACCTGGTCTCTGCGGACCGCGCCTTCATCGTCTCCGGCGGCGGCACCGACGGGATCAGCGCGTCACAGCCGCCGATGAGACCCTGCCTCCCGGCCTGTTCCAGCGCCTCGAGCATCTCGAAGTAGTTCTCCGGCTCGAAGAACTGCATCCGCGCACTCTGTGTCTTCCTGTCCCGCAAGCCTTTCGCCACAACTACTTGCTGCCCGGTGAGCGGGTCGATGCCGGTGTGATACATTCACGTCGCGATGTCGAACGTCATCACACTTTCCATGAATTCCCTATCAACCCATACGCGGAGGTACGACGTATGCCAAGCGCCATCAGCCATATTTGGTTCTCTCATCGGGACTCACGGAGAACTGGGGGCATCGACATAGAGGCGATAAAGTTCATCGAGGGAGACGACACCCCGGTGTCGCTCCCCATAAGGCGGT
>JANXSH010000090.1 GCA_025356615.1 Planctomycetia bacterium
CCTAACATCTCCAGTATCGCGGCGAGGAGCGGGACGAGCGCTTTCTCCTTCTGCCCCAGTAAGGCGAGTTCTTCCAGTGCCAGCGCCCGCCTAAACTGGTTGTCGCCCTTCAGCGCCGCCGCGACGGCTTCGACGGCCTTCCCCTCGCCGGGATTCAGGCAGAGCAGCACCACGGCCGCGCGTAGTCGGACCTGGGGAGTCCCGGCACCGAGGCATTGGCGGACTGCGGGTGCCGCGTCCTTCGCCCGCGCACCGAGTTGTCCCAGAGAGCCGAGCAGGGAGAGTTTCATCTCCGCATCCGCCCCCTGTAGCAATCGGATGATGATCGGAATAGCGGGTCGGGCGTCGTCACCCATTTCCGCGAGCGCCAACAGGGGGAGGTTGACCCGCTGGGGGAAGGTGATCACCATAAAAGGATCCACATTGCCCCAGGCTTCCTTGCCGCGCTCGAGGAGCGAGATAAGATCGGGCACGACTTTCCCCGCCCGAGGCCCGATCTTCCAGGCTGCTTCGGCGGCTGCCAGGCGAACCGTTCGATCCTTCGCCCGGAGTGCCGTGCCAAGGGCAGTGATGACCCTTGGCTGAGACAGCCGGACACTTCCGACGAGTTCGCACGCCTTCTTTCGTCGGGCCGGATCTGCCGACTTCATCTCCAGCAGGAGCGCATCCGTCGCCTTCCGATCGTCTGGACTCAGGGCGAGCAGGACGACGGCCGCCCCCAAGGCTTCGTCCCCCTTCGCCTTCTTCAACACCCGTTCCAGGGAGAGCCGGATGGCCCGAACGTGGTGGCCCAGGGCGCGGCGAAGCGCGTCATTCCCTTCGTCCCGATCGAGTTCCCAGGCGGAGCCTCGGAGCATCGCGGCGTAACCCACCAGGTAGCCAAGCGCGGCCTTCATCGTGTTGGAGTCATCGGAACGGAGTGCTGCCGGCAAATCGCGATGGAAGTTCTCGAAGTCCCGGCACCCCTCGTAATAGCACAACTCATCGGGGCCTAGGACGATTCGATTCTCCACGCAGTGCATTGCCATCGTGGGGAGAACGGCTTTCACCTTCTCCTCGAAGGACATCACGGCCACCGCGCCGGATTGCGGAGGAGCTACGCCTGGGCCTGCGCCCAGCAAGGAGAGGAGTGCCAGGGACAGGCAAGACATGATCGCCTCCGTGCGTGAAAATGAGGTCAGGCTGGTCGGACAGGGTTCGGGGACCGGGGGGAGGTGTCAGCGCATGCAGTTGTAACCGTCGTGTAAGAATGGGTCAACGACAGATTCACTCGAAGGGGAGTCGGGGAGGCGCGCCTCCCCCGCCCCCTTTCCTGTAGTGAAAGGGGGAGAGCCTGGCTCGTCCACTCGTGTGACCTCTCCAACGCGCCGTTCACTTCGGCAACTGCTTCAACGCCCAGGCGGCCATTATCCGAGTGTCGGCGGCAATCTCCAAGAGTTCACTTTCTCCAGACCCTTTCGGGAATTTATCGTTTCGATCCCTGGCCCGGATCAGTGCGGCTTTGACCCTCGGGTCGTCTGACTTCAGCCGACCAAGGGCGTAGGCCGCATTCCCCCGGACTACCTCATCGTCCAAAGCCTTCAGGAGAACGGGCACGACTTCCGCTTTGTGATCCCGGAACTCCCCCAGTACCCGAGTCGCATCCAGGCGACTCATCGTATCAGGCTGAGCCATGCTTCGCTCCAGGTCCGAACGGTTTGCATCATCCTTCCCTCCCTCGACGCGAGGACGATGTTCGATACCACGCAGCGCCTTCATCAGCGCGGGGAGGGCGGGCTTGCCGATGCCCGCCAGCGCACGGGCCGCGTGGAATGGCATGGAATGGTCATTGCTCACATCCCCAAGGTGTCGAACCAGGGCGTACGGCGGACCGGGCGGTCGGCCCCATTCGTCCCACCGCTTGGGCCGCCATCTTGTAATGCTCCTCGCCGTCTTTCTTCTCCAATATCCCAACGAGAATCGGGACGATCGCTTTCTCCTTCGGCCCGAACTCGGCGAGTTCATCTAGGGCTAGCGCTCGCTTCTGCTGGTCGTTGCCCTTCAGCGCCGCCGCGACGGCTTCGACGGCCTTCTTCTCGCCGGGGTTCAGGCAGAGCAGCACCACGGCCGCGCGGAGTCGGACCTGGGGGCCAGTGGCACCGAGGCACTGGCGGACGGCGGGGGCCGCCTCCTTCGCCCGCGCGCCGAGCTGCCCCAGACAGGCGAGCAGGGCGAGTTGCGTCTTCTCATCCGCCCCCTTCAGCAACCGGACGATCACCGGGACGACCGGCAGGGCGTCGTCACCCATCTCCGCGAGCGCCAGCAGGGGCAGGTTGGCCCGCTTGGGTAAGGCGATCACCATCAACGGATGCACATCGCCCCAGGCTTTCTTGCCGCGCTCGAGGAGAGAGATAAGCTCGGGCACGACTTTCCCCGCCCGAGGCCCGATCCTCCAGGTCGCTTCGGCGGCAGCCAGGCGGACCGTTCGGTCCTTCGCCCTGAGCGCCGCGCCCAGTGCGGTGACCACTTCGGGCTGAGACAGTCGGGTAGCACCAACGAGTTTGTACGCCTTCTTCCGTCGGGCAGGATCTGCCGACTTCATCTCCATCAGGAGGGCATCGGTCGCCTTGCGATCGTCTGGACTCAGGGCGAGCAGGACGACGGCCGCGCGCAAGCCTTCCTCCCCTTTCGCTTTCTTCGATAAACGTTCGAGGGCGACTCGGACGGGCAGGGCGTACAAGCCCAGAGCGCGGCCGAGCGCATCGTGCGCCTCGTCGCGATCGAGTTCCCATGCCGAGCATCGGATCATGACCGCATAACCCACCAGGTAGGCCAGGGCGGCCTTCCGCGTTTCCGCGTCGTCCGAGCGTAGTGCCTCCGGCAGATCGCGATGGAAGTTCGCGTAAGCTCGGCATTCCTCGCATAAGAAGCACAACTCGTCGGGACCAAGGACGATTCGCTTTTCCATGCAGTGCAGTCCCATCGTGGGAAGGAGTAATTCTACCCTTTCCTTGAACGACATCGCCGCCACCGTGTCGGATTTGGGCGGAGCCACGCCAGGGCCTGCGCCCAGCAAGGAGAGGAATGCCAGGGACAGGCAAGTCATGATCGCCTCCGTGCGTGAAAATGAGGTCAGGCTGGTCGGACAGGGATCGGGGGACCAGGGGGGAGGTGTCAGCGCATGCAGTTGTAACCGCCGTGTGAGAATGGGTCAACGACAGATTCGCTCGAAGGGGAGTCGGGGAGGCACGCCGACAGGGCTGTTGCTTGTTTCCATCACTCCAAGAACGATGGTGCGACTTTTCTAGACTTACGCCCGACGCTCAACGAGTTACGGAAACAAGCAACAGCCCTGGGTCTACACACGCCTACGTTGCCGTTTAATCCGGACCTCATTCATTGTAACCGTTCACCGGATATCTAGCAAACAAGAAGGCCGAAGGCTATCTCCTCGAGCTGGGCGGTCTTCTGGAGGCTATGATGGGCCTCGGTGATGGCCTTCTGGGCCGACGACTTCTTGCCGGCC
>JANXSH010000099.1 GCA_025356615.1 Planctomycetia bacterium
ACTTACTTCCGGACCAAGGACGTCCTAGCGGAATACGGTCTCGTCTCGAAGGGGTTCTCGTCTTCCACAACCCAGGATTCAATGGGTATGAGTGGATATAAACAATATACCAGCGGTCTCGTGTCGTAGTCGCGGCTCGCCGACCCGCTTACTTCGTGCGCGGCTCCTTACGGAATGGGCGAGGAAGAGTTCCCCCGTGGGACATCGAGCCGACATCGTAGGGAGGGCTAACCACCGAGGCACAGGGGGCATAGAGAAATACACAGAATAGAGTGAAAGAATTGGAAGAGGAACGCGCCTCTATTCTCGTGACGGGAACACGTCCGGGAGTACCACGATGACACGAGACACGATGGCCGCCGCCGTGCGGCGGATCTACCGCGACGCGGCGACGCGGGGCGGGCTGAGCGATGCCGACCTGTTGGGGCGGTTCGCGGCGACCCGCGACGAGGCCGCGTTCGAGGTGCTGGTGTGGCGGCACGGGCCGATGGTGTTGGGCGCGTGCCGGCGCGTGCTGCGCAGTCTCCACGACGCGGAAGACGCCTTCCAGGCGACCTTCGTCACGCTGGCAGCGCGGGCCGAATCGGTGCGGCCCGCGTCCCTGTCTGCATGGCTGCATCAGGTGGCGTATCACGCAGCGCTGCGCGTTCGCAAGGGGCGTGCCCGCCACGCGATGGCGGCGCTGCCTGGCGATGTCGCGATGCCGGGAGATGGGGGCGGGGAGGTGATCGGCGCGCTCGACGAGGAGTTGCAGCGCCTCCCGCGCAAGTACCGCGAGCCTCTCGTGCTGGCGTATTTGGAGGGCCACACCAACCAACAAGTGGCCGACGCCCTCGGCTGCCCGGTCGGCACGGTGTTCACGCGCCTGGCGCGCGGGCGCGAGCGCCTCCGCGCGGCCCTGGCACGGCGCGGGATCGGCTCCTTGCCCGTCGTCGCGCCCGTCTTCGTGCCGCCGGCGCTGGTCGGGCGGGTCGTCGCGTCGGCGCTGACGGTACAGGCTTCCGGCATACTTACAGGAATCGGAGGCGCGATCGTGCTACACAAGATGAAGGCGGTCGCGGCCGCCCTGCTGATGGTGACGTTCGTGGCCGCCGGGGTGATCCTACCTCAACGCGCGGCGGATGTCCCGAAAAAGGCACGCGCCGCAGCCCCGCCGGTCGTGAAGGATCCCTTACCCGAAGGGGCGCTGCTGCGGCTGGGGTCGATGAAGTTCCGCCAAGCCGGCCTGTGGGAGTTCGTCTGCCTGCCGGGCGGGAAGTCGGTGCTAACAACGGGCACGGACGGGGTGTTGCGGACATGGGATCTCTCGACGGGGAGGCAGGTCCGTGCGGTCCGACCGGAAGGATTGCGCGAGTCGATCGATATGACCCTCTCTACGGATGGACGGGCGGCTGTTGCCCACACCATGGGAAGAATCGTCCTCTGGGACGCCGCGACGGGGAAGGAAGGGAAGACGCTCGCCGCCCCGAAAGGGGAGAAGGTGTACCTCTCGTTTAGCCGCGACGGCCAAACGCTGGCGGTGCGGACCTACGACTGGCTCGACCTCCACGACCTGAAGAAGGACGCGGTTCGCACGGTCGCCCTCCCGGCGCGAGTCATCAAGGAAAGCCAAGGCAGCTTCTCGGACGATGGGAGACACCTGAGCCTCGGCGGAGGCTCGAACGAAGTGCTGTGCATCTACGATGTCAGCCGGGCGAAGGAACTGCATCGCTTCATGTGTCACGCCACCGGTTCGGTGTTCTCGCCCGACGGAAAGTCGCTCATCGTGTCCTCCTTGCAAGACGACAAGCGAGAGATCCAGCCGAACCTTCGCATCTACGATGTCGGCAGCGGCAAAGAAGTGAGGCGCGTGACCAAGGGCGTACCGGGGTACTACTACACCCTCGAACATTCGCCCGACGGCAAGACGCTGGTCTGCTCCGGGTATCGAACGGCCTGCGTGAGGGACGCCCGAACGCTCGACATCCTCTGCGATATCAAAGAGTACATCCACCGGCCTCGGTACTCCCTCGACGGCAAGAAGATCCTCTCGACCACCGGGGGCAGACTCCGCTTCTGGGATCCGACGACGGGAAAGGAGATCGACGGGATCGAGGGCGAATTCGGCACCGCGCCCTTCATCGCGATCAGCCCGGATGGCCGGCTGCTCGCCTCGGGAGACTGGGACGCGGGCGAAATCCTCCTGTGGGATCTGAAGACCGGCAGGGTCGTCCGGAAACTGGCGTTGGGCGACAAGAAGCTGTACCCCCGTAGCCTGTCCTTCTCCGTTGACGGCAAGGAACTGACCGTCGCGCAGTACGAGAGTTACGTCCAGACGTGGGACGTGGCGACCGGCAAGGAGACCCGCGTCGAGGAACTGGCCAACTCCGCCAGACGCAAAGAATTCCTGCACTACTACGACCACCACTTCTCGCCCGACGGCAAGACGATCTCGACGTTGGAGTTCGCCGACGCCCCCACCAAGTTCATGACGACCCTGGTCCTGTGGGACCGCAAGACCCTTAAACGTCTCCACGAACACATCCTGCCCGGCACGGTCTCGAGGGGAGCCTGGCGGCCGGACGGCCTGGCCGTCGCCGTTCCCCTCCCGGACGGGTTGACGTTCCTCGACGTGAAGACCGGCAAGCCGATCTGGCGCACGGCCGGACCCGTGCAAACGCCAATCCACGCCTCGCCGGACTTCCGGTTGATCGTCGCGGCCAAGTCCAAGACGACCCTCGGCGTCTGGGAGGGCGCGACGGGGAAGGAGGTCGCCTCCTTGGACGTGGGCACCTTCGCCCACGTCGCACTCGCTTTCGACAACCGCACGCTGGTGATAACCGACGCGGAGCGGCTCCGTGTCGTGGA
>JANXSH010000106.1 GCA_025356615.1 Planctomycetia bacterium
AACACCCGCGTGGCCCCAAGAAGCCGACCGTGAAGCGCCGGCACCGGCAGGACCACCCGCACGTCTCCACTGCCGAACTGCTCGCTGCTCGCAAGACCAAGAAGAAGATGGGCAAGGTGACAAATTTATAACACGTTGGAAGGCATGGGGCGCGGTTGTGATCGTCAACTATCCCAATCACGACGAAAACCCTCCGATGTGAAATGCAGCTTCATGGCCGACACGAAGGACGAACGACTTCCGGTCTGGAAAGGCGTTCTTGGCCGCCATTGCCGCGTCGATGGATTCGTCTCCCAGATAAAAGGACTCCGATACCGGCTCGATCGCGACGGACTGGCCGCGGTGCTTCACTTCCAGCTCCGCCTCGAACTGTGACTCGTAGACACGCCTCGCCTGCTCTGCGATCGACATGGCTAGTCCTTACAGGATCCCTTACAAGGGCGCGATGCCAGGGTGGATTCCCCCCTTAGATTTGCGACACTCCTCGCTCATCCCCAATGTAGTTGATCCACAAATCCATGTCACCAAAAATGTTACGATCGCTCGGGTGGAATCGCAGTAGGAATACGCGGTACACATTCCAATACGGTGGGGATGAGCGAGGAGTGTCGATAGTTCCTACTTTCACTTCTTGTCCAGGTCTTCCAGCTTCATGCCGATCGCCTTGAGCGCCGGGAGGTGTTTCGTCTTCGACTCGTCGTCCAGCGTGTTGCCCGCGAGGTAGAGCCGAAGATAAGGCGCGAATCGCTTGGCCCCGTCGGCGTCGGTCTTGGCCCACTTCATCAATGGAGTGAGACTCGTGATCTTGTTCTTGTCCAGCATCAAGAGGCCGATCTGCGAGAGGCCCGTCAGCGGGGCGAGGTCGGCGATCTGGTTGCCGGAGAGTTCCAGCGTCATGACGCGCGTCACCTTGGCGAGGGGCTTCAGGTCGCTGATCTGGTTGTTGCCGAGGTTCAACGACGCCAGTTTCTCCAGGCCCGCCAGGGGGGTGATGTCCTTGATCTTGTTGCCGGTCAGGTAGAGCGATTGCATCGCGACGAGTTTCGCGAGCGGCTTCAGGTCGGCGACCTGGTTGTTCGACAACTCGAGGCGTTGTAGCTTGACCAGCCCGGCGAGCGGGGCGAGATCGACGATCTGGTTGCCCGACAGGTCGAGCGTCTGGAGGATCGGCATGTCTTTCAGGGCGGCGAGGTTGCTGATCTCGTTCTTGGACAGATCGATGTCGGCCAGCCCCTTGCACTTCTCGAGGCCGGTGAGATCCTTTATCTTCTTGCCGCTGGCGTGGAGGATGGACAACTTCGCTAGATCCTCGTCCTTGAAGTCGGGCTTGGGGAGGCGGAGGGCGGTCTGGACGGCCGTCTCGAGAGCCTTGTCTTTGAAGGGACTGGCGGCGAAGGAGGCACCGGCCAGGAGTAGCACGGCGGAGCAGGTGAGAGTGGAACGCATCATGGTGGGATGGACCTCGGGTGGGATGGAAGAGAGATTCACTCGCCGTAACGGACGAACGTGGCGAGCCAGGCGCGAGCGCCTTCGGGGTGGATGGTCGTCTCGAAGCGGGCCTCGCCGACCTCTTCGACGAGCCAGCCGCGCATGTTGAACCGTTCGATCAGTTCTCGCTCGGCAACCCGGCGCGGGCCGTCGGTGCCCGGCTCCATGTCGCTGAAGCAGAGGATATGCAGCGTGCCTCGCGGCGGCACGACAGCGGCGACGCTCTGGACGTAGCGCTCGCGGTCCTTATCCGAGAAGATGTGGAAGCAGCCGCTGTCGAGAACCGTGTCGAACTTGCGACCCAGGGTCGACAGGTCGAGGGCATCGCCGACCTCGAAGGTCGCCTTACTCTTGCGCTGAACCGCCTTGGCGCGGGCAAGTTCGATCGCGGCGGGGACGCGATCGACGCCGAGAACCTTCAACTTCTTGTCCGCAAGGAAGAGGGTGTTCTCGCCGGTGCCGCACCCCAGGTCCAGGACCGCCCCCTTGAAGCCGTCGCGGTCGTACAAGCGGACGATGTCCTCCTGCGGCCGGCCGATCTCCCAGGCGGGGCTGCCCGCGTAGACGCTGTCGAAGAATTCCGGCGGCACGCCTTTCGGGTCGCTCATCGCCTACACTCCCGTGATTCGCCATTACCCTATTCGATCACGGTAGTCCATCCGGCCCCTGGGGGCAAGTCTCCCCCGATGATTCACCTCTTGCGGGGGTCCAGGCTCCCCGCCCCGGAGCCGTTCGCGATGATGAACAGCATCGCCCCCATCAGCCCAATGTTCTTCATAAAGTGGGCCATCTGATTCTGGTCGTCAGGAGTCTTCCAGAACGGGTGGAAGTAGTACGTCGCAAGCACCAGGAACACCGCAAGCAGCACCGCCCCGATGCGTGCGTGATAGCCGACCAGTAACGAAATGCTGCCGAGGAGCAGGAAGACGATGGCCAGTCCCAGCGACACCTGCGGGTAGGGGACGCCGTGCGCGTCCATGATCCCGGCCACTTCTGTATACTTCGGGATCTTGTTCCCCAGCGCGCTCATCAAGAAGATCGTGATGAGGCACAACCGGCCGATCACGCTGAACAAGGCTCGAATCGAATCCGGCATATCCGCACTCCTTTTATCGCAGATCGAACACCATGATCTCGGCAACCCCGACGGCCCGCAACCTCAGTGCCGCCTCTCCCTCGATCGCCAAGCCGTCGCCCGCCGCGAGGCGTTCGCCGTTCGCCTCGACCTCGCCGCGCATCACTTGCACCCAGACGCCGTTGCCCGCAGGTATGGGGTATTCCAGATTCCCCCCCGCGTCCAGGTCTGAAAGGTAGAGGCGGGCGTCTTGCTGGATCGTCAGCGCGCCGGCCTCCCCCTCCGGCGAGGCGACCAGTTGCAGTCGGTTCCGCCTCTCCAGGGGGTCGAACGCCTTCTGCTCGTAGCTCGGCGTCAGGCCGCGCTGGCGCGGGACGATCCAGAGTTGGTACAGGTGGACCGGCTCGGACTGGCTCGGGTTGAACTCGCTGTGGAGCATCCCCGTGCCCGCCGTGATCCGCTGCATCTCGCCGGGACGTAACACCGCCCCGCGCCCCATGCTGTCCTTGTGTTCCAAGGCTCCCGACAACACGCAGGTAACGATCTCCATGTCACGGTGCGGGTGGGAGCCGAAGCCGCTGCCGCCCGACACGCGGTCCTCGTTCATCACGCGGAGCGTGCGGAAGCCCATGTGGCGCGGATCCTGGTAGTCCGCGAACGAAAACGTGTGCCAGGTGTCCAGCCAACCGTGGTCAGCGTGTCCTCGGTCCGTTGCTCGTCGAAGCTGTCTCATGGGAGGATCTCCTCGGGATCGGTCGCACGACAATAGTTTGCGTCTCAAATATTGAGATGCCGAGATCGTGTGGAGGTAACACCAGCCCCTCCAAGGTGTCCCAACCCTTGGTCTCAGCCAGTCACTCTGGGATTCCTGGCGAGCAGGATCTTTGCGACAGAGACGTGCGGATGCTTCGGCTCGTACCGCCGCTCGGGCCTCGCCTTCTTGGCCCCCCATGGAACGCCGGACGTTTCGGCATCCCCACCCGGATCGCCATTGCCATCTTCCCCGCTCGCCGATCACTTCCCGCTCAGGCGTTCCATGCTCGGGTCGGGCTGCCAGAGGTAGAGGAAGTTCGGCAGCTTGTTGCGGTCGGCCCCTGGGACGCTGATCGGCAACAGGTTGGCCTGGAGCGGGACGTTGGGTGTGGTCGCATACTGGGTCCGGGCGACATCACCCCGACGGTGCAGGATCACCGCCGCCGCGCACGGTGCCTGGGCCAGTTGCCGGGCCATTTCGACGGCGTCCGGCATGTAACCGACCTTGTCGATCAGCTGACGCTCTAGCCCCTGGCGGGCCGAGAAGACCCGGCCATCGAAGTTGCTCGCCTCGTCGGCCTTCACGGCGGGTCGTCGCTGCTTGACCACGGCCTTGAAGCGGTCGTGGAACTCGTCCGCCAGAGCGATCAGCAGCTCCTTATCCTCTTCCTCCAACAGGCCGAGTTTATAGTTGAGATCGATTTTCGGCGACGCCTTCGACTTGATCGACAGGTATTCCGCCTTGGCCATTTGCAACGTGCCCTGAAAATTGTACAGGTTCAGTAGTACGCCGATGCCGCCCAGGACCGAGGTCGGGTGGGCGACGATCTGATCGCACGCCGTGGCCAGGTAGTAGCCCCCGCCACAGCCGAGGTCCATGATGCAGCCGACGACGGGCTTGTGCGTCTTCTCTTTGAAGGCGCTCAACTCGCGCCACATCACGTCCGTCGCCGTGATCGACCCGCCGGGGCTGTTCACGCGCAGCACGACGGCCACACAATGCGGATTCGCCTGCGCCGCGTCGAGCTTTTCACGGAAGAGGTCGATCGGGTTGTCCCCCGAGGAATACGGTCCCGTCAAGTTGGTGTTGAGCAGCAGTCCATCGACATCGATGATGGCGATTCGCGGTCCGTCGCAGGCCGTGGCTCCGTCGACGGACATCTCGATGATGGGATGCTCGTTGCTCGTCGAGGGGAGTTCTGCCACCACCTTGGCCTCGATGGGGCCTGCGACCCGGATGATGCTATCCGTCCTGAACGGATTCAGGCATCCGGAGACCCCGACGAGGATCGCCAGCACTACGATTTGCTTCATCTCCGGCCTCCGGTGGGTAGGGGCCGACGGCGGAAAAAGGCCGACAGTATCCCTCTTCCATCGTATCGGCACAGGACTCTGGCCGACTGGAGGCATCTCAGGCATAAACGGTAGATTCGGCATATCGGGCAAGGACGGCGTGATCGATCACTTGTCCTTACTAGCGGGTGCAGGTTGTCGCCACTGGTAGACGGCCATCGCTTCCAGTTCGCGGATATACAGGAGATCACCGACGACGGCCAGATGCGCCCAGCTCTCCGTCTCGCTGATGCGATATTTGTCGAGCAGCTCGAAGCGAGTGGGATTGGCCGCGAGGAGGTAGAGGGTGCCGTCCTGGTCCAGGGCGAGGATCCGGTTGCCGTTGACGACCATACTCCAGTATTTCCCGAACGGCTTCGTCGTCAGCCAGGCCTGCTTGCCGGTGCGACTGTCGAGGCACGCGACGCGCTGGTTTTCCAGGTGGAGGTAGATGTGTTTCCCGACGAGGACCGGGGAGGACATGTAGCCGTTGAGCTTGTTCTCCCAGCCGATCTTGGCGGTCTGCTTGCTCTCGCGGGCGGTGACATCGAAGCGCAACGACTTGCTGCCATACAGGCTCGTGAGCACGCCATCGCCGTCCAACAAGAGCGGGGTCAGCGTGGAAGTGTTGCGGTAGGCGGGAACGTCGTGTCGCCATTGCACCGCACCCGTGGAAAGATCGAGGCCCGCGAGCACCTTGCGTTGGAGCACGATCAGTTGCCGCTTCCCCGCCACGGTGCCGATGATAGGGGAAGCCGTCGCCGCCCCGAACTCGCGAGGGTTGTCCAGCGCGGCCCGCCAGCGCACTTTGCCGGTCTTCTTGTCGAGGCAGAACACCCCCGCCAGTGCCTGGGTGTAGACGGCGTCCCCGTCCACTAGCGGCGAGGAGGCCTGTCCGAAGACTGGCTGGGGGGTCTTGTAGAGCGTCGGGAAATCGGCGCGCCAGGACTCCTTGCCCGTGGCCGCGTCGAGGCACACCAGAACGTCGCGCATGCCGTTGACGAAGACGGACGTGCCGTCATACGCCGGGGTCGAGCGGATCCACTCCCCGTTGGCCTTTGCGTAGGCGGGTACGCTCAACTGGCCCTTCCAACTCGTCTTCCAGAGTTCTTTTCCGGTCTTCCGGTCGAGCGCCTTGACGACCTCCTCCTTGCCGCCGACGGTTTCCGTGACGAACACCCGGTCCGCGCCCACGACAGGCCCGGAGTAGCTCGGCCCCAGGTCCACGCGCCACAGAAGCTTCAGGGCCTCCTTGTTCAGCTTGTCCGGCCAGGCGGGGGCTTTGCCCACATGGCCGTCGCGTGTCGGTCCGCGCCATTGGGACCAGGTCGGGCCGACCTCGTTCTCGCCCGTTGCGTTGCCGAGGAGAACCACGGTCAGCAGGAAGCCGGCTACGAATCGACGAAGGGACATGATGGGTCTCGCCGGATAGGGTGGTGTAGCAAGGGGAGATTCACGACGCATTCCGTCTCGTGCAGCTTATCAGTTCGGAGGAACGGAACAAGCGATAAAGGGTAAACCAACCCGTGTTGCTCGAGGGTGTACGACCTGATTTGCAATCAACCCGCGGAGCGCCGCCGGTAGCGGCGTTGGCCACTCGCCGCTGCCTGCCGCTTTTCCCAGAACTTCTCGCCGGCCGTCGCCCCCTGGGTCGCCTCCGGGGTCGCCTCCGGAGTCGCCGACGATTCGCCGGCTCGGCGGTCGAGGATCTGGATTCTGCCGCCGTCGCACATGACGGCGACCGCCGCCGGCGCGGCCACCCCCGAAGGCACGGCGAACTTCTCGACCAGCGTCGACTCGAGGAAGGTGGCGACCTCGGCGTCCCTTTGGGCCACACGTTCCAGGCCGATCCG
>JANXSH010000115.1 GCA_025356615.1 Planctomycetia bacterium
AGCAACGTAGGCGCTCCCGAAAGATTTGCCACACCCCCGCTTGCCTATTCCTGACTTTCTTTGACACCCAGAGGCTCCTGGAGGGTTAGAATCATATGAAGATTTCATGAGGACACCCCAAGTCCGGGGGTATCATCCTCACGACCCCTGAATATCGACGACGAGATCATGCAGCATGCGAACGACATGGGTGCCCGCCAGTCTCCTCCTGGGATGCCTCCTGGGGGGGCTTGCGTTCGGCGTCGCCCCGCCCCGCGCGGTCGATACGAATAGACCGATTCGCCCTACCGATCGCCTCTTCGACTCGACGAAGGTCTGGACCGCCACGCTGACGATCGCCGAGGAGGACTTCGCCCGGATGCCCCCTCCAGCGAAGCGGCCCCCGGCCAAGGGTGGGCCACCCGCCGCGCCCGCCGTCCGGCCCGGCGGTAAAGGCTTACCCGGAGGGTTCAACCTCCAGTTCACCTACGTCCCCGCGACGTTCGAGTTCGATGGCACGACTTATTCGGACATCTGTGTCCGCTATAAGGGTAACTCGTCCTATACCTCCGCCCCGCGCGGCGCGAAGCGGCCCTTCAAGCTCGATTTCGACCGCATCATTCCGGGCGGCTCGTTCTTCGGCCTGACCAAGATCAACCTCGGCAACAACGCGATGGACCCCACCCAGTTGCGTGAGGCGCTCGCCTACCACGTCTACCGCGCCGCAGGCGTGGTTGCCCCGCGAACGACGTTCGTCAAGGTCTACCTCGATGTCCCCGGCAAGTACGTCAAGGAATACCTCGGCCTCTATACGCTCGTCGAGGACATCGACAAGGCGTTCCTCCGCGACCGCTTCGGCAGCGCCCGCAGTCTCCTCCTCAAGCCCGAAGGCATGCGCGGGATCGAACACCTTGGCGACAAGTGGGAGGCGTATGAGAAGAAGTACCTCCCTCGGACCAGAGTCACCGTCACCGGCAAGAAGCGACTCCAGAGACTGACCTGGCTCGTCGATAAGGGCGACGACGCGACCTTCGCTCGAGAGATCCGCTCGCTCGTCGATCTCGACAACTTCCTCAAGTTCGTTGCCGTCACTGGCCTCGTCTCCAACCTCGACAGTTTCATCGGCCTGGGGCACAACTATTACCTGTACCTCGACCCCCGGTCGGACCGGTTCGTGTGGATCCCCTGGGACCTCAACCTCGCCTTCGCGGGCATGCCGTTCGGCGGTTCCGGGGCCGAGCAGATGAGACTGAGCGTCGATCACCCGCACATGGGGGATGTCAAGCTCATCGACCGCCTGTTCGCGATCCCCGAGGTCAAGAAGGAGTATCACGCCATCGTCCGCCGCCTCGTCGCCGACGTGTACTCCGCCGAGAAACTCCTGCCCGTCCTCGACCGGATGGCGAAGGGAGTCGCGGAGCCGATCGCGCTCGAACGGAAGGCGTTGACCCTGGAGAAGCCCAACGCCTTCGGCGCGTTCGCCTTCGAGATGATGCTCAATCGCCCCGACCTGAAGACGTTCATCACCAAGCGAGCCGCCTCGGCTCTCGCGCAACTCGACGGCAAGGAGAAGGGCCACGTCCCCACGACACCGACCTTCTTCGGCATGGGTGGCCCTCGCCCCGGCCCCGCCCCGGCGATCGTCCGAGCCATCTTGACCCAGGCCGACACGAACAAGGACAAGAAGATCACGAAGGCGGAAGCGACGGCCGCCGTCGATCGACTCTTCACCGCCCTAGACCCTGAGAAGAAGGGCCACGTCGAGGAGAAGGCGCTCGCCGACTTCCTCACCAAACGCCTCCCCGCGCCCCGACCCGGTGGACCCGCCCCTGGCGTAACCCTGGCGAAGGCGCTCTTCACGAAGGCGTCCCTCAGCGACAAGAAGTTGACTCTGTCTGAGATGCAGAAAGTTGCTGAGAAGCTCTTCACCGAGACCGACAAAGATAAAGATGGCAAACTCGACGAAGCCGAACTGCTCGCGGCGGTTCGTCGTCTAGTGCCGGATCCGGGGTTTCCGCCCAAGAAGTGAGGCGAGCGGGGGGTGTCAACCCCCTGAGCTGCCAAAACACAGGGGGTTGACACCCCC
>JANXSH010000183.1 GCA_025356615.1 Planctomycetia bacterium
ATCATGACCAAAACGGCACTCTCCTGGATCGTAGCCTGTTTGGCGATGGCTAGCGTCTCCATGCTCGTATTCGCCCAGAGCCGCCCCACCCCCGCTGTCGATCAGAAGTCGCAGACCACGAAACCGGCCAAAGAAAACACCGAGGACATCGCCAAGTGCCCGGTGCTCGGTGCGTCGGCCGAGGCCCCAAAGGCAGTGACGGCTGGGGCCTCACCGTACCGAGACAAAGACTGGTGGCCGAACCAGTTGAACCTGGACATCCTCCACCGGAACTCGCCCAAGAGCGACCCGATGGGGGGGGACTTCAACTACGCCGACGAGTTCAAGAAACTCGATCTGGATGCCCTCAAGAAGGACATCAGGAAGGTCATCACCACGTCACAGGACTGGTGGCCGGCCGACTACGGGAGCTACGCCGGGCTTTTCATCCGACTGGCCTGGCACAGCGCGGGTACCTATCGCGTCACTGACGGTCGCGGTGGTGCCGCCTCCGGTATCCTCCGCCTGGCACCCGTCGGCAGTTGGCCCGACAACGCGAACCTCGACAAGGCCCGCCGGTTGC
Organism: Planctomycetia bacterium; assembly: GCA_025356615.1. Lineage (GTDB taxonomy): Bacteria > Planctomycetota > Planctomycetia > Gemmatales > Gemmataceae > JANXSH01. The sequence continues at coordinate 563 of JANXSH010000183.1, forward strand.
TCTGGCCGCTCAAGCAGAAATACGGCAAGAAGATCTCGTGGGCCGACCTGATGATCCTGGCCGGCAACTGCGCCCTCGAGTCGTCCGGGTTCGAGACGTTCGGGTTCGCCGGCGGCCGCGTGGACGCCTGGGAACCGGATGCGGCCGTCTACTGGGGGCCGGAAACGAAGTGGCTGGACGACAAGCGTCACTCCAAGGGCCGGAACCTCGAGCAGCCCCTTGCTGCTACGCAGATGGGCTTGATCTACGTCAACCCCGAAGGGCCCAACGGCAAGCCGGACCCGCTCGCCGCCGCCCGCGACATCCGCACCACTTTCGGCCGCATGGCCATGAATGACGAGGAAACCGTCGCCTTGATTGCTGGCGGTCACACCCTCGGCAAAGCCCACGGGGCGGCAAACCCGGAGAAGAACGTCGGCCCCGAACCCGAACGAGCCAGCGTCGACGAACTCGGTTTGGGCTGGAAGAACAGCTTCGGCAAGGGCAAAGGCGGCGATACCATCACCAGCGGTCTGGAGGGCGCGTGGACGTCCACCCCGACCAAGTGGTCGCACGGCTACTTCGATAACCTATTCGAGTACGAGTGGAAGCTGGTCAAGGGGCCGGGCGGGGCGTGGCAATGGACGCCCAAGGACGAGAAAGCGAAGGGCACCGTGCCGGACGCGCACGACCCGAAGAAGAAGCACGCCCCGATGATGTTCACCACCGACATCGCCCTCAAGACAGACCCAGCCTACGCGAAGATTTCAAAGCGGTTCCACGAGAACCCGAAAGAGCTGGATGTGGCCTTCGCCAAGGCGTGGTACAAGTTGACCCACCGCGACATGGGGTCCGTCTCGCGACTGCTCGGGCCGCTGGTCGCCCCGCCGCAATTGTGGCAAGACCCCGTCCCGAAGGTCGATCACAAACTGATCGACAAGCAGGACATCGCCGCCCTCAAGGGCAAGATCCTCGAATCGGGGCGGTCCACGTCCCAACTGGTCTCGACCGCCTGGGCGTCGGCATCGACCTACCGCGGCACCGACAAGCGGGGCGGGGCCAACGGGGCCCGCATTCGCCTGGCACCGCAGAAGGACTGGAAGGCGAACCAACCGGACGAACTGGCGAAGATCCTACCGATCCTCGAGAAGATCCAGACCGACTTCAACAAGAAGCTGACCGGCGGGAAGAAGGTCTCACTCGCGGACGCGATCGTCCTCGGCGGCTGCGGGGCGGTCGAGCAAGCGGCGAAGAAGGCCGGGTGCGAGGTGTCGGTTCCCTTCACACCGGGCCGCACGGATGCATTGCAAGAACAAACCGACATCGAGTCCTTTGCCGTTCTCGAGCCGACTTCGGATGCGTTCCGCAACTACTTCAGTCGGGAGCTGACGAAGCCGGCGGCGGCGCTGTTGGTCGATCGCGCCGACCTGCTCACGCTCACCGCCCCAGAGATGACCGTCCTCGTCGGCGGGTTGCGGGTTCTGAACGCCAACACCGGAAACACTCAACTGGGTGTGTTTACCAAGAATCCCGAATCGTTGACGAACGACTTCTTCGTGAACCTGCTCGACATGAACACGGAGTGGAAGAAGTCCAAGGTCTGCGAGCACTTCTTCGACGGACGGGACGCCAAAACGGGTAAGGCCAAGTGGACCGCCAGTTCCGCCGACCTCGTGTTCGGGTCGAACTCGCAACTCCGGGCCATCGCGGAGGTTTACGCCAGTGACGACGCGAAGGAGAAATTCGTGCGGGACTTCGTGGCCGCGTGGAACAAGGTGATGAATCTCGATCGCTTCGACCTCGATCCCGCTCTGCGAAGTGGAACCAGGACTTCGGCGTCCCGGTGACGCTAGTCTCGACTGAGGCACTTTTGGCGGTCGCCGCAGCGGGGGCATGAGGGTTGTCAATGACCCCATAGTCCCCGCTGCGGACGGTCGCCATGACTTGTTTCTACTACCCCTAGCTCGCCCACCCAACACGGTCGAGCCTCAGCGGCCAGGTCGCCGACGAGTTGCCGGCCGACTTCCGAGTGCCGACTGGTGGGCGCACTCGATCACATCCGGTGGGAGTAATACTTCAGCCGTTCTGGAACGGGTTCCCGCCGAAGCCGTGCTGGAAGACCTCGCATGAACGAATCGTTAGTCAGACTCGTTTGGCTCCTGCACCTGGCCTCCACCCTGTACATGACGGGGGTCATCTGGTTCGTCCAAGTCGTCCATTACCCGCTTTTCGATGGCACGGGCCGCGCGGAGTTCTCGGCCTACGAGCGGCGGCATACGGACGCGACCACCTACGTGGTGGCCCCGCCGATGCTCCTGGAAGCTGCGACCGCCTTGCTCCTGTTCTGGTTCCGCCCGCCGGGGATCGCGACCTGGCAACTGTGGGCGGGGACGGCTCTGCTGGCCGTCATCTGGCTCTCGACGGCCTTCGTCCAGATCCCCTGTCACGAGGTACTGTCTCGGGGCTTCGAGTCGGACGTCCAACGGAGACTGGTATCGACCAACTGGATACGCACCGCCGCGTGGAGCCTGCGTGCTTTACTCATGTTGTGGATGGCGTGGACGTCGGTTCGGTGAGAAGGAATGACCTTCATTGCCGACCGAATGACGATTTGTTCATCGCACGGCAACGGCCGGAACAGAATTGTCGTTGAGACCAGTTCCACACCCATTTCTTCCGCCAGGTCATCGTCCGGCCGTCGTTCGCGCAAACTTTTCGCGGTAGGTCAGCTTTCTTTGTTGTTCGGGGCATCCTGTGATCCTCGCCAGGTATTTTTCTGGATCGAGAGGGACAGTGTAATCAAAGGACTTTCTGGTCGTACTCGACAACACCCTTACCCGTGCAGTCGGGCCAGGAACTCCTCAGCGACACGATGGTGCTCCTTCATCTTGTCCCCGAGTTTGTCTTTCATCTTCGCCATCATCGCCGTGCGTGGGTTGGCGGCGAAGAAATCGGCATGGCGATCGACGAATCGCCAGTAAAGGGCGTCCCAGACGGCACACCACGGGCCTTTCTCGAAGTTGCTCATCTTCAGTACATAGCTCGACCCACTGATGTACGGCTTGGTCGTCATCAGCCCGCCGTCGGCGTACTGGCTCATGCCATAGACGTTCGGGACCATCACCCAGTCATAGGCGTCGATGAACAGTTCCATGAACCACTGATGGACGGCATCGGGATGGATGTCGCACAGCAGGAGGAAATTGCCGAGTATCATGAGGCGTTCGATATGGTGGCCGTACCCGGTTCGCAGGACGTGGCGGATGACGTGATCGACCGGCTCGACGCCGCTGGTACCGTCGTAGAAGGCGGCCGGCATCGGGCGCGACAACCCCCAGAAGTTTCCCGACCGCTGGGGCCGGCCGTGGGTGAGATATACCAGGCGCACGAACTCTCGCCAGCCGACGACCTGCCGGACGAAGCCTTCCAGCGAGTTCAACGAAACGCTGTCACGGCGAGCGAGGGCCGCATCGATAACCTGCCGTGGGGACAAAAGGCCGACGTTGAGCATCGGAGTCAGGACGGAGTGGAACAGGACATCGTGCGTTGCGCTGATGGAGTCCTCGTAATCCCCGAACGACCCGAGCCGCTCGCGGACGAAACCGTCCAGCCATGCGGCCGCGCTGGCGTGGTCGGTTGGGTAACCGAAGTCGGCATCCGAGCCGAGCGCGTCGGGGAAATGCTCCCGCACATGGAGTCGCGCCTCGCGGACGGCCTTGTCCTCCGGCGGACGGCTGACCACCGGCGGAAGGAGCCCCTTCGGCAGTCTCTTGCGGTTCTCCGGGTCGAAACTCCATTTGCCGCCGGCCGGCTTGCCGCGCTCGAGCAGGATGCCGAGGCGCTTGCGCTGGGCGATGTAGAATTCGGTGAAATGCAGTCGCTCCCGGCCCGCAGTGAAGTCGCGAATTACTGAGGAAGGCGTGAGGAAGTGCGGGTCGTCCAGCACGCCGGCCTCGATCCCCCGCTCCGCCAGGGACGCCGCCAGCCGGGTCGAGAGCCAGTCGTCGCACGGATCGACGTATCGCACCGATCGGATTCGGAGCCGAGCCAACACGTCCGCGACGGCGGCGGTGTCGGACAACTCGCCTGCCTCGACATAGGTAACCTTCAGCTTTCGCCGGCGCAACTCATCCGCGAAACGTCGCATCGTCACCCGGTGGAAGATCAACTTCTGTCGGTGGAATGCGTACTGCCTGAAGAGCAGCGGCTCCTCGACGATCACCGCCTGCGTCACACCGGCGAGAGCGGGATGATCGGCGAACAGTTGATGCGGGTAGATCAGGGCCGCGCTAGTCATGGGATCACCTCCTCGCGAGTTGTAAGGCCATGCGTCTCGCTGGCCGGAATACCCGTCTGCCGGAGAAGGCACCCGGCGGCGGCCGTGCCGGAGCGGAACGCCCCCTCGACCCGCCCGCCGGCCAGCCAGTCG
>JANXSH010000188.1 GCA_025356615.1 Planctomycetia bacterium
GGGATCGCTCGCCTTGCCGGGCAGCAGATCCTCGATGCGTTCCCAGTTCTCATCACTGATGGCGTGGCGCGGCAGCATGGCTGTTCCTCAACAGGGGCTGCTGCCATAACTATCCCCCCATCCTATGATTGTCCACAGGCCCTAGGCACGTTCTAGCTCCTCGCGGAGGTCTTCAGGAAGAACGGCGACGATGGCTTCGCGGTAGGGGCCAAGTTCGGACTTGGCAACATTGTTGCCAGCCCGCGCTCGTCGTGGCAATATCTCGCGCATGATCGCCGCCCCGCCCGCCGAACCCCAAACCCTGGCCGAGTTGCACGAACTGTATATGCAGAGTCACGGCAAGATCGAGGGCCACGCCCATCGCAGATTCGACCATCTCCACGGACATGACAGGGACGAGGCTGTGGCGGAAACCGTCGCAAGGGCTTACAGCGACTACCACCGGCTGTTCACCCAGGGCAGACAGATCGAAGGGAAGCGTGGAGGAATCGCGGTCTTCGCAGCCAAGACTGTCGCCTCTGGCCGGCGGCTCGTGTCGGAGTCGGTCAACGACGTGATCTCTCCGGCAGGAAGAGAGGGCCGTAAGGTCGGGGAGCCGAGGGAGCATGAGTGCGTGAACGACGAATCCCCGGCGGAGAAGGCGGCCTTCAGCGTGGACATGCAGGAGTGGCTGGCCGGCCTCGACCCGCGCCTGCGTGTCGTCGCGGAGTTGCTCGCAACCGGGCTGACCAATGAGAGGTCGGCAGGCATGAGAAACTGAAGGAGATAAACGCGAACGTAGCGCTCTCGCGCGGGAGGATCTCGCAGTTCCGGGCGGTGCTCGCGCAGTCGTGGCGGGATTTCCACGGCGAACTGGCGTTCTGAGTGGGTACGGAATCGGGTACGGAATCGGTTGGATTCAGTACCAAAACAGCTAAAAACATGTGAACGGACGTTCTTTCACCGGAAAAGAGAAAAGCCCTAACCCATTGAGGATTAAGGCTTTATCTAGTGGACAGACCCGGGATCGAACCGGGGACCTAAGGATTTTCAGTCCTTCGCTCTACCAGCTGAGCTATCTGTCCGTATAATGGACTATGTAATGGTTTGCGCCGTTCCCTCGCCCTCCTTTCCGTGTCCCGTCGGCACGGTACTGGCACTCTAAAGTCTCGGAACCGCAAAGATCCCTTCCAGGCATTCTACACGATAGAAAGGGCTCGGCAATGGCAAGAAAACCGCAACCGTGGTACCGCGAGGAGCGGGACGCCTGGTACGTCCGCATCGACGGCCAGCAGCATCCGCTGGGAGCCCATCCCGAAGGGGCCGCCAGGCCGGTGAAGAGCAAGAAAACGGGCAAGTGGAACTCCCCGCCCGAGATCGACGCCGCCTTCCGCCGGCTCATGGGCGGCGGCACGCCGAGTCACGATGGCGGGGAGACGGTGATATCGATGCTCGACTCGTTCATCACCTGGGCGAAGCAGAACCGGGCCGGGATCACCGCTAGCCGCTACGAAGAGTTCTGCCAGGACTTCGTCAGGGCGGCCCCCTCCGGGGGAGGCATCAAGTTCGGGGCGCTCGGGGTGGGCAAGCTCAGCAGCGGGCACGTCACCGACTGGCTGGAGCAGAAGGCGGACTGGGGGCCGACCACGAGGAGGAACGCCATCACCGCCCTCATCCGGGCCTTCAACTGGTGCTGCAAGAACAAGGGGCTGGCGAAGAACCCCATCGGCGGGATGGAGAAGCCGGAGGCGAAGAGGCGGACCGGCGTGGTGGCGGAGGGGGAGTTCGACGAGTTGCTGAAGCACGTGCTGCCGACCTTCGAGGATTTGATGATCGTAAGCTACGACAGCGGCGCCAGGCCCATCGAGATCAAGGAGCTGGAGGCCCGCCACTGCTACCTCGACCAGCACATGGCGAAGATCCCGGCGGAGGAGGCCAAGGGGCGGAAGCACGCCCGCGTGTTCTACTTCCCCACCGACCGCAGCCTGGAGATCATGATCCGGCTCTGCGCCGCCCACCCGTCCGGGCCGCTCTTCCGCAACGCCAAGGGGCGGAAGTGGACGGGGGACGCGGTGAAATGCACGTTCGAGCGCGTCGAGAGGAAGACCGGCAGGCGGTACTGCCACTACGCCATGCGGCACTCGTTCATCACCCACAAACTCATCGCCGGCGTCGATTCGCATGTCGTGGCGAAGCTGGCGGGCCACCGGAACACCGCTATGGTGGATCAGGTGTATTCGCACGTCGCGGACGACCACGCCTTCATGCTCAAGGAAGCCCAGAAGCGGGTCGAGCCGAAGAAGGAGTGAATCAGTCGAGGGAGAGGTTCCGCAGGCGGGGGGCCTGCGTCGGCCGCTGCGGGGGAGTTGGCTCCCCCTCGCTCTCCGTCGCCCGCAAATAGGCGTCGAGTTGGGCCTGAGAAATTCTGATGCCGCCGCTCCTCCCGGTCGTGAAGCGGTGGCACTTCAACTTGCCGCTGTCGATCAGGGCATAGAGCTGCGATGAGGACAGCTTCAGCAGGGTTCTTAATTCTGTGATTGTGTAAAACACCGCTGCCTCTCCCCAGCTGAAGCCCGCCTGGCCTCGGATTCCACGATCCGAAGGATGAGGCTGAGGAGCACGCCGAGCTCCTTGCCGTCCATGCTCGGCAGGGCGCAGAACAGCAGCTCGACCAGGGCGTCGACCGTATCGTCGGATATTCGGCTGTGCTGGGTCATCGGTCCTATTCTCCTGCCGTCGCGAAAGCGCCATGGTGCCCCTGCAAACAGTCGATGCATCGAGCCCCCTCCTTGGGGCCCTTTGCGTCGTCACGTCACTTCGGCGCGCCGTTCCCGGCCGACAGGGCGGCCGTGGGCACGACGGCGGGCTTGGCGACAGCGGGTGTCGCCTCCACTTTCATCCCCACCGCGCGCAGCAGGTCCGCCTTGCACATGGGGCCGACGAAGCTCTTGTCGCTGAAAGCGACGGTGTAGACCTCGTCCTTCTCCTTCCGGCACCAGCCGCAGCAGCCGGGGCCGACCGACTCGAACTCGACGGAGATCATGGAAGATCCCTCCCAAGGGTGAACGTTGGCCGGCGGATTCTCGATCGCAGGAACCGCTCGCCGGCCGCGATTCCTGCGTGGCTCATCGCGCCTTCTCCAGGGCGTCTTCCCACTTGTGCCGGAGCTCGCACTCCGACCATTCCGGATCGCATTTCGTCGCGTTGTAGTACGAGAGCAGCTGCCACGCGAGGTCGGCGTCCCCGCCCACGAACCGCACGATCTTGAGGGCCGACACGAACGTCGTGGTGTGCCCGCTCCGGCCGCTGACGGCCCGCTCGAAACGATCGACGTAGGGTCGGCCGCGCGTCAGAAGGCTCCAGGGGTCGCCATCGACAGCGATCACCGTCCGGACCCGCCTCCGCCGGCGCTCCCGCGTCCACGCCAGGCGAGCCAGCGGCAGTTCGGATATCGCGGGGAGCCCTTCGGTAAGCCACTCGTACGGGACCCCCTCCGCGTTGGCGTGCGGGGGGAGGATGCTGAGCGACGGCCCCGTCAGGAGGTCGATCGGCTGGCCGCGGACCTTGATCGTGCGGCGCAGCTCCATCCCCTTCCGGGAGCGAGCGTGCACGTGGTATCCTCCCCGGGGCGTGCGGCAGATGGGAGCCTTCTTGAGGCCGCAGTTCTCCAGGACGAGGTCGAGCTTGTTGGCGTCGTCCACGTCGAGCACGACGAGGCCGTGGCACAGGAGGGCAATGCCGTTGCGCGTCCCCTTCCACCGCCGCGCGATCGACTCCTCGGTGAAGAGCCTTGTCGGCCACTCCTGCCACCCGCTCTCGGCGGGCACCTTCGAGCCGGGACGCATCGCCACCGGGATGTAGCCGTTTTTGGCCAACTCCAGGGCTCCCTCGTAATTGCCGGTCGTGGTGAGAGTCTCATTCATGGGTCTGGTCGGGGTTATGCGGTGTCGTTTCCTCGCCGGCCTTCACATCGTCGAGCCGGTACGGGGCATCCGACGCGGAATGCAGCTGGTAAAAATGCCTCGGGCAGAACTTCACGACCTCGTCTTCGGCGCTGCCGTAATAGAGACCGGCAACCGTGTCGCAGTGCGTATCAGGGTTCTCCAGATCGCAAAGGTTTTCGGCCGATCGCCACACCGAGACGTCGGAGTCGGCGTCCGCGTCGTCGGTTTGCTGCGAGCGAAACGGCAAGGTCGTGACGAATCCCTTGGTCCGCGACGGTGGTGTGCGTGAGTTCTTCATGGTGTAGGTGGTGGAACGGGTACCAGAATGAAGGTTAGTTACGGCAGTTGGCAATCCATCGAGTAGGCATCGAGCACCTTGTCTAGTTCCTCGGGCGAGAGCGGCTCTTCCTCGTACTTGAACCAGTCGGCCCAGTAGAAGAGGCCCGAGACCCACTCCTTGCACTCCGGATCCCAATAGAGCTTGAAGCCGTACTCGGGCCCGCCCCAGGCGATCTGGATCTTGTGCTCGATGCGTTTCATGAAACAGAGCGGCTCCAGTTGCTCGCGCAACTCGTCCCGCTTGCCCTCGTTCGTCTCCGCCAAATAAGCGTCGATGTCCTCGAAGACGGAATCGAAGCGGCGCATGAGTTCCTCTCGGTCCGTCGGTTGTGCCGGTGATGTTTTCTCATTGGCGTTTGCCATCGTGAAGAAGGAGAAGTAAATGAAACTTGCGTCAGCCCACCTGGGTGATCCCTTTGCAGCCCTCGCAGTGGTAGTGGTGCTTCCACTCGCCGCACTCGCAGACCCCGTCGGGCAGGTAGAACGAATCCGTGATGCCGTCGGGGCACTGGCACCAGTCGCTTCGCGGGGCGATTCTGAGGGCCGGTCTTGGTCTTGCCGATGATGTTTTTCTGGCTTTCGCCATACGGTTGAGGGAAGGAAGTAGACGCCTGCGCAAGGCACGCGGTCGGCCGCACGGGCGTCGCCGCCGTCCAGGTGGAGATGCGGAGCGTACGACCTGGACGGATCCAGGCGACGGCCGTGCGAGGGTGGCCGTGCCTGAGCAGGCGGCTCTTCCGACACGCACGGGCGACAGACGAACACAACGCGCGGCATAGACAAGCCCTGGACGCGATGCACGCCGCCCGAAAACGGGAGCATCGCGGCGGAATCGATTCATCGGCACGAGGGAGTGCCGAGGCGACCGTAAAGTTGGGCCGCTCGGCGAAAAGAGGTGTGCGTCACTGTCAGGGCTCTGGCGATCCTCGGGGGATCGCTCCGAACCGGAGACTCGTGAAGGGGCGGGGAGCGCGGTCAGGGCGCGCTCCCCGTCGTCGATCATTCCCTGGCGTCCGCCTCGGGATATTGCAGGCTCAGGATGTAATCCCCAGCCTGCTTGACCGCGGCGAGCACCTTGCCGCAATCATCGGGGCCGAACCACGGGGTGCGCTGCACCTGGCCGGTGGAGTCCTTGTAACTCCGGTTGACCGTCCAGCTGTGGTTCACGCGGACGACTCCGTTGCTCTCGTTCTCGAATGCGAAGATCGGTACGGAGATGTCCTCGACCTGGATGACCTTGATGGGGCGCTTCTTCGCGCCCGCGGCTGCCGCATGGGGGGCGGCATGTCCCTCCTTGGAGGGAACGTCCTTTTTCTTGCTAGAAGCATCCATGACAGTAGGGTTGGAATGAGCTAGAAATTCTTGACTCCGCGCGTCCGGCGCGGTTAGATCGGTCTCGCTAGATAACCGACCAGTGCGATCAGGAATGCCCCGATCCAGAAGAGGTCGTGGAGCGGGCCAGGGATGCCGGCCTGCTCTCGCTTCTTCCAATTCGGGGTTCGCCGGTTGTCGTACGCGAGCGAGACGATCGACCGCGTGCCGGCGTGCTTCGGTGCGTCCATGTGTGGAAGCGTATTGCGGGGGAACGCCCCGCGTCGTCCGCGCAGCAAACGGTCCGCAGCACCTCACGGCCTGACGTGAGGTGTTGAAGACAGACGCTGCATGGTCGCTTGGAATCTTCATCTCGGATCGTCCGGTTTGTTCGCGAAATAGAGCGTGAGCCCTTCGAGCACGGGCGACTCCCGCTCGTCGATCAGGTGGCGGGCCTTCGCCGGACGCAGGAACTCATCGAGCGTCAGATCGAACCGTGCTGCTTCCTTCCGGATCAGAGCGGTCGCGTGCTGGTCGTTCACGATGGAGTGTTGGACTGCCCTCGCCTTCCGCTCGTATCGTTCATCGGGTGTCATCTATTGGCTCCTGAAAGCAGTGGTGCGAGGCGGCCGGTAAAGTTGCGGCGCTCGCGAAATAACCCGTGAGGGTTGAGCTGGGCGCCGCAAGGGGACGGCGCCCAGAGTCTCCTTACAGCCACATTCGATCCTCCAGATCGAAGAAGTGGGCCGGGTTCTCGGCGTTGCGCAGTTGCCGCAGGCGCTCGTCGATGATGAACCGCGTCCCGCACAGAGTGATGATCGGCAGCTTCCGCACGCCGATGATGCCGGCGTACTGCCTCTCCGCCTGATCCGTCAGGTCGGCCGCGTTGACCAGATGCGCCGCCAGGCTGCGCGCGTCAGCCGGGCAGAACACGCCTGCCGAGGACACGTCGGTATTCAGGGGGACGCTGCTATTCCAGGAGGTGAGATCGATCACGTTTTCTCGGCCTCCGTACGGATTGCGGCGGATGTCCACCCCGAGCACGATGACGTTGTCGTGCGGTAGGATGCAGGTGACCTCTCCGTGGAAGTTAGGTTTCTCCATAAACGTTCGGGCGAAGAAAATAGGTACGGCCCTCGCGAGCCGTGCCAGAGAACGCCGCGCCCACGCACCCCCTCGAGAGGTGAGCGACGGCGGGATGGCCAAACAACACACAGCAGACAGAAAAGAAACAGCGCTCGTCGTGGAGGGGGCCGTCTTCCAGCCGCCCAGGGCGGCGTGCGGCCCGGCGGTCGCAGCCGGGACGCGGGTGCAGGGGCGGAAGCCCTTGCCCTTCTGGTATTGCTGCATCGCGGGTTGCCAACGACCGAACAACGGCAGGGACGCGAGCCCACAGGCGAGCAAACCGCCCATCCGACCAATGCCAGAAGGGCAAGGGGTTCTCGGAGCCAGAGCGGAGAGGTTCCCTTGCACCGAAGACGGGGAGGGGAAACAACATACAGTAACAGCCACAGAACAGAGCCTGGGGGCCGCTGCGGACGGCTCCCGGCCCTCTTTCGGCCCCCATCCGGCCAGCAGGTTTTTCATGCTACGGGCACCTCCGCGCGCTTGATGAGCGGGAGGGTGTTGCCGTCCACGTCGTGGAGGATCGCCTCGCCGAGGGCCGATTCCGGGGTGAATTCGGGCCATGCCGCGAAGCGCCAGAGGAGGTCGCCGGGCTTGCCCTTGAACGCATTACGGACCAGGTCGCGCCGGTTCGCGCTCGGCGAGACATGGATCACGATGAACGGCGGACGCGGCTTCTCGCCCGCTGCCGCGGGCCGCGGCAGTTTCACGCCGGGGAAGTGGCGGAGGTGGGCGTTCATTTCTGCCATCCGGGCCATTCCCGGTGCCTTGCTGTTCGAGATCTGCGCGACGCCGGAGGTCTGTCTGTCGAATTCCCAATAGACGCCCTTGCGGAACCCGTTGTAGGTGATGACGCAGCTGGCGTCCGGGGCGCAGACCAGGCGCTTCTCGCCGGGCTTACTCAGGAGCGTGAACAGGCTGAAGCGCTTCTCCGGCTCCCTCTCCTCGGGGTTGGCGACCGTCCACTCGGTGATCCAGTTCTCGACCTGGACCTTCGGCCGGTCGTCGGCCTGCAGCGCGACGGCCTGGTCGACGCGCAGGTGTGCCTTCGCGATGCGGAGCCAGTGGTGGAGGTTCTGCCAGTTCGGGGTGAGCGTGCAGGTGTCGAGCCACTTCTCCTCGCCGGTCTCCGCCGCCAGGTACTCGCAGCCCTTGCGCGAGGGGTAGTAGGCCGGCGCCGGCGCGCCGTTGCGTTCGGGGAAGACGACGAGGCCCTGGGTCTGGTTGAGGAGCCCGTCGTGCCTCAGCGCGGTGAGGTGCTTGCGCATCCGCCGGCCGTCGGGATCGACGCCGGGTTCGCAGCAGATCTCCTGCAGGTCCATGCGCGTGAGGACGTAGTAGCGCGCGACGGCCTGGAGGATCTCGAATCGGATTGTCGAAAGGTTCGTCATCGCACGCCTCCGTCGATCGAAAAGCAGTGGCGAGGCATCCCGTAAATCTGGGGAAGCTCGCCAAAGATGATCGCGAGGCCGCGATAGTCGTCCAGGTCGTGACGGAGGGAGGGTCGCTCCACGGACGTCGCAACGCAGGAAGCGCTTCGAGGAGAAGCAGAATACAACTTAGTAACGCGGCCTCGCACTTGTCAACACCTCTTTCTCTCAGCCGATCGGATTTTCTTCGTCGGCGTCTTCGTACTCCGCAGGCGACGGATCGGGGCCCGGCGCGGCGGGCGGGGAGGTCCCGTCGGCCGCGAACTCGCGCAGCCGGCGCCGCTGCTCCGCCGGGTCCATGTCCGGCACGAACAGGTAGGGGTGGACGGCCATCAGCTCGCGCCGCAGCCACTCGACGGCCTTGGCCTGCGCCGCCGCGCTGACGAACGGGTCATTCACCTCCGCGCTCTCGATCGGGAACGCCTTCGCGTCGTCGGGCGTCAGCACCACGGCCTGACGCCGCTGGAGTCCCTGGATCGTCTGGCGGAATTCCTCCATCTGGTCGGACACCGACGTTTCGAGCGCGCCGGTCTTCACCGTCTCGCGCACGACCTTGGCGAGCGGCACCTTCTTGTGGGAGACGGTGTGGGACTCCCCCGCCGAACCGCCCTCGCTGGTCGAATCCGTCTTCGTGTCGGTCTTCGTCTTGCCGATCGCCTTGCCCTTCGAGTCGCCCTCGGAGCCGCCGCGCGACGCGCTCTCGCCCCGCGAGAAGGTCTCGGCCTGCGAAGCGGAGGACTGCCGCGTCCGGCTCCGGCCCCTCTGCTCGCTGGAGAGCGGCAGCATCTCCTTGACCTGGCCGTCGACGATCAGCGGCGACTGGCTTCGCGTGCCCGAATCGGTCTCCCCGACCCCGTCGCCCGTCGTCCGCGTCGAGCCGCCTCCGACCTGACTGCTCGTGCCCTCGGACCAGTTCGTCTGCTCGGTCCGAGTGGTCGTGTCCGTCTCCGACACGCCCCGCGCGGTCCCCTCCCCGTGCGTGTCCGACCAGGTGCGGCCCGCGCTGGCGCCGTCGGACGTCTCCGTGACGGCGTGCCACTCGTAGCCGCCGTGTCTCTCCACCACGTTCTCGAGCGGCGTGAAATCGACGTTGCCGCCGAAGAGGACGCGGGCGAGGACTTCCGTGTCCTCCGGCCACTTCTGGCGGAAGCAGACGACGGTGTTGCATAGCGCCACCAGCGCCGGTACCATGTCGAACTCTTTGCGGCGGAAGCTCTGGAGGTTGATCCCCGCCAGCACCCACGCCAGGCCGTACTTGCGGCTCACCTCCATGGCGTCGGCGACGTCGGGCGCGGTCGCCATCTGCCCCGCCTCGTCGATGATCAGGCTGAAGGGGCGGCGCAGCTCCCGCGGCGTGACCTGCACCGTCTCGACGAGGTCGTGGATGACGAGCCCGGCGAGCCCGCGGTTCTGGTCCTGGCTGGCGAACGGCGTGCGCGCCACCTTCACGATCAGGTAGTCGCCGCGCTGCACGATCCGGTAGAGGTCGAGTGCCGGCTCCCTGCCCGTGCCGCCGAGCGTCTGCGCCATGAGCGGGCCCAAGAGCGAACGCAGCCGGTTCAGCGTCGATTCGGTCTCGGTCCGCAGGTCCTGCACGCGGGTGAAGGAGTGGATCGTCTCGAAGTCGGCGGCCACCGGGCGCGGCAGCCGGCCGCTGGAGACCAGGCGGCGATAGACGAGCTCGTGATCCGGGTGGCCCAGGTCGAGCAGCAACTCGGCGTCGGCCGCAGACAGCCTCCTGCCCTCGACCAGCGTCGAGACGGCGGTCAGGACGTTGGTGAGGCCCCGCTGCAACCGGGGCATGCCCTCGAAGTCGGTCTGCCCCTGCTTGCGCTGGAACACTTCGGCCACGCCCTGCACCTTGGTGTGCTGCCAGCTGCGCCGCGCCGCTTCCAGCAGTTCGGGGTGGATCGGCCTGGGGTAGTGGAAGCGGAAGGCGTCGTAGCGGGCGCAGCAGAACGGGCTCAGCTCGACGAGGTGGATCTTCTTCAGGATGTCCTTGTTGCCCGTCTCGACGACCTCGCGGGCGCAGTCGGCGAGGAAATCGTCGGCGAGGTCGCCGGGGTCGATCAGGCAGAATCCGCGGCGGTTGCGGCGGTGTTCGCGCAGGAGCCTCCAGAGGAAGCGGGATTTGCCGGACCCGGTAGTGCCGAGTACGAGCGTGTGGGTCGCGAGATGCCCTTCGGGCAGCCGGAATGGCTTTCGGTCCTCCAGTCGCCTGCCCAGGTCGAAGGATGTGTCGGGTCTCCTGTCGTCGGTCATGATTACTCCTCATGTTGGGAATCGGGAATCGCCAGCTGCTCCCGCAGATGGCGGATACGCTCATTCAGCCCTTGAACCTCGTCCTCGATCACGTCGGGGTCCAGCGCCGACGTACGCACCCGGGCAAGCTGCGCCTGGCACCGGGCAATCTCGGCCTGTAGTTGCGCCCGCCGGGCCTCCTGGCGCGCAGCCCGCTCACGCTCCAGGCGACGGCGCTCCTGTGCCTCCTGGACGAACGGCTGTAGGCGCTCGATCAGCTGTCGTGCCCCCTGCCAGGCGTCGCGCGAATCGCAGTCGCCGGGGACGAGGGAGTGGAGGGTGCTGCGAAAGAGGGCCTCGGGGAAGGAGTCTCTCAGAAGAGCGGCGTGGGCCGCGTAGAAGCGCTCGGCCTCCCGTCGGGCCGCCTGAATTTCACAATGGCGACGCTCCTCGGCCTCCTCTTCGGGGCAATTGCCGGGATCTCGCTCGGGTAGGTACTCCCGCGCCTGCCGCTTCGCCTCCAGGCGGGGCCAGACGTGGCGGACGAAGGCCGAATAGGCGTCGCTCTCGATCAGCGCGAAGCAGAGGAGTCCCAGGTCGGCGGCGACGATGACGCCGGCGACGATCGCCGACGCGCCGGGGCAGACGCACAGGGCGAAGACGTTCACCGCGAAGAAGATGCCGCCGAGCAGGATCCAGGCGAGCGCTTCGGGATCCCTCGTCGGCCGCCCGTCGAGGCCGATGTACATCCTGGACTCGCGGATCATCCGCTCGCGCGGCACGCGATCGGTGAGGACGAGGTCGGTCAGGTACCAGCAGAGGATCTGGGCCGCAGTGACCGGCACCGCCCACCCGACGTTCCCCCACGACGCGCGCGGCATCTTGCAGACGCCGACCATGCACAGGCCGAAGACCAGGTGGGGGAACAGAGCGGCTATCAGGAAATTGGCGCGCATGGTCACGTCTCCGCCGAGAAGGGACGGCCCCCGAATCCGTCGCGGGGCCGTCGTGCAGGAATCCGCCGAGGTCGTCAATCGAACGTGGGCAGTGGCGGGTCGACGACGTAGTCGGGTTCCACCACGAAGCGCCGGACGCCGGCGTCGGCGAGGTGCCGCGCCCACTCGTCCACCAGATCCTTCTGGTTGACCCAGTAGAGGCCCACGCAGCCGTGCCGGACCTTCGCGTAGCGCCGGAGGCCGTCGAGCAGCCGCTGCTTCTGCGCTGGCCCGGCAGGGTCGTTGTCTTCCATGTCGGAGAGGATGAAGATCGCGCTGCGTGTTCGGCCCGCCTGCACGCCGGGGTAGTGCAGCACGCGCTCGACGGCGGCGGCGATGCCCGAGTAGACGCGCGAACCGTTGGGATCGGACCGCGCCAGGACGAAGTCCCGGAACGCCTCCGGGCCGGGGAAGTCGCGGCGAAGCCGGGCGGGCGTGCCCTCCCAGAGAAGGGCGACCTCCTTCTGGGAGATCTGCGAGATCAGGATGCGGTCGGACGAGGCCGCCCGGTCGGCGGCGTAGCTCGTGGTCAGCTTCAGGAAGAACTTGTAGGCGACGGGGTTCTTGCCCTTGATGCGCTCCAAATATGAGCCCGAGACGTCGAGGATGACGGCCACGACGTACCCCGGCTCTCCCTGGTCCCCGTGGACGGGCGAGCGGTCTTCCTCCTGCCGCCGCTCGCAGGAGGGCAGCGCGGACAGCCCCGCCAGCACGGCGACGGCACACAGGGTGGTGATGCGTTTCGTCACGATTCAACTCCTTCGTTCCAGACGGACGGTCAGGTAGGCCACGAAGACGATGGACAGCGTGTAGACCAGGGATCCGGCCAGGGCGACGGAGAGGGACCCGCCCTCGTCCCAGCCGGACTCGTTGTTCATGACGCCGAGGTAGAACAGGAAGGCTTCACCCAGGACGAGCCCGACGAAGCCGGTCCACGTCAGGGCGCGGTCGTTTTCGGGCTTCCAGTCCCCGCCGCCCTCCATCGTCGAGGGGACGAGGAAGTAGCGGACGGCCGTGACGAGCACGACGTACTCGATCAGAAGCAGGGCGACGGCGATCACGTTGGCGACGTCGAGCCGGTGCCACCCCTCCCAGCGTTGGAGGAAGCGCAAGCCGGGGAATTTGGCGAGTCTGCTGGAGAAGAGCGAGTTCATCGACCGCAAGCCCTGCGCGATCACGGTGCAGCAGACGAGCAGCAGGAAGAGCAGGGACACGGCCTTGAAGGCGAGGACCTTGAGTCGTCGAGCGTCCATGGGGATTCTCCCGGAAGGCCCCGCCTCCGCGGCGGGGGCGGTTAGGGGTGCTGCGCCTCGTGCTCACAGCACGAAGGGCCCTGACGGAACATCCGGCGGCGGGATCCCCGGACCAGGGGGTTCGTCGCCGGGCGGCGGGATCAAAGGGGCGGGAGGCGGCGGGTGGGCCGGGCCGCCGCCGGGCAGGGGCGACGCGGGCGTGGGGGGCGGCGCGAATCGAGGTGCCTTGGGGTTCGCCTCGCGGCGGAAGTCCGCGTGCAGGCCCAGCAGCATCAGGGCCGCGCCGATGACGAGGCCGACGACGAACAGGATGGCGCCCTTCGCGAATGCGCCCTCGTGCGGGTCTTTGCCGGTGATGAGCAGCCAGCCGGCGTCCCGAGGTCTGGCCGTGGGGGTTGGATTCGTGGTCATGGTCTTTTTCCTTCTGACGCCAGCGCGCACGGCGATATTCGGGGCGAACTCTCCCCGTCTTCGCTCACCGCGAGCGCTGAATGCAACTGGTATCGGAACAATGCCGGACTGGCTGGCCGGGCGAAATAGGGTTTACAGCTCGAAGGCCCGGAACGTCACCGAGATCCGCCGTCCGGTGTAGCGAGCCGCCTTCGGCACGCCGTGTTTCCAGACCTCGTTTGTCTCGTAGGGCATCACGAAGACGGTGCCGTGCAGGGCGGGGAAGTCCCTCGTCTCGACGACGACCCACGTCTTCCCGCGCTTCTCCGCCCGCGTCAGCCGGAAGGTGCGCGTCTCGCCGAAGGAGACCGTGACGATCGGGGCACCCGGCACCATGTCCTTCGTGCTGTCGCGGTGGCGGCCGATGTAATGACCTGCGCCCTCATACCAGTTGAGGAGGATCCCGTTGAGCCCGTCGTCGATGGTCGCCCTCGCCCACGCCAGGAGCGGGTCGAGTAGCTCCGGCACCGGGAGCGCCCGGTTGGTCTGGCCGGAGTAGTGGTAGGCCACCCCGTACGCTTGCTGGAAGCGCGGGGTCTCGACCGGCTTGCCGTGGATCATGATGCGGTTCTTGACCTCCGGGTGGAGCAGCCATGCGGTCTCGAACGTGTCATCGTCCCAGGACAGCGCCTGGGGCAGCAACCCGGACTGGAGGCGGCAGCAGCAGCCGAGGTCGTGGGTAGTGAAATTCGCTGGTTCTTGCAGGTCGGTCATGTGTCCTCCGTTGTGGGTCGTGATTGGGCATCGAGGGCGAGCAGCAGGCGCAGCACCCAACAACGGGAGCTGTGCGGCATCCGCTCGCGTAAGTGGAGGAGGATTCGCCCGTCCGAGCAGCCTGCCTCCTCCAGGGCGTCCGCCAGGACCGGCAGGTCGCCGTACGTCCGCTCCTCCCGGACGGACTCGGCGATCCGCCGGACGGTCCCGTCGTTCCAGGCCAGCCAGGCGGGGTCGAACGTCACCTCCCCGAGCGGCCTGCCGTCGGTGTCTTGCTTCCCCTCCTCGACCGCGAGGCGGGGCCGCCAGGAGGTCGTGCGCAGGAGCCGCAGCCACTCGAGCCGCCGGTCGATCATTTGCCGTGCGTCATCGACTCGCCCCGCGAGCAGGAGGTATTGCAGGAGTTCGAGGAACCCCGGCGCCGGCGAGGCCGAGGAGGACCGTGCCGCTGTGGGCCTGCCCGCCGCCAGCGCGAACAGTTCCTCCGTGATGTCGGCACCGTAGTAACGACGGCTGCGGACGCAGTGCGGCCAGCCGCTGGCGAGGGGCTCGCGCTGGTCATCCGGACCGCGGCGCCGCTCGACGACCGGAGCGAGGCCGAGCCCCAGGCCGATGCGGTTGGCCTCGCGGACGAAGAGGGGCCCGAATCCCCGGTAGCCGCGCTCGGGCGCCTCCAGCACCTCCAGGCAGTATTGTCGGACGGTCAGACGCAGCAGCAGGTCTTCGATACACGACCGTGTACCCTCTGCGGGCCAGGGGCGGACGGTCCAGTCCCGGTTGGTGCCGAACACGAGCGCCTCGCTCAGCGTGATCTCGAGCCGGCCGCCGTAGCCTGTCGTTGCGGCGCAGTGGCCGAGGCTACGCGGGGCGGTGCGCCCGAAGGCGAGATGGGGCTCGACCAACTTCCCGTCGAAGAGCTCCCGGTTAGAGTTTCGCCAGGAGTCGTAAAGATCCGCCATCAAGGATCGGTACGATTCGTCGGCGAGGCGAGTGGCGAAGTCGGTATAGCCGCGTCGTTCATTCATGTGCGCTGCGGTCGTCATGTCGTTGGCCCTCTCTGGTGGTGTCACCGTTAACCGTGACGGGAGTTTCTTCTGCCTCGGCGTGCAATTGTGCCCGGAAAGGATGGCTGTCGTCACCGGGCGTGTACCAAACCAGGAACCTGCTTCGTCGAATCAAGACGCACTCTCCTTGGATGAGGAAGGGCGATGGCATCTCCGCTCGCGTCCCGTCGTTCATCCTTCGGCCTCATCCCTTGGGCGGTCAGGGGCCGATCGAGGGCAGGGAGTCGATGACCCCAGGCCGTACCCCCCGTGCCAATAACATCGTATCCCCTCCCCTCTGACCGATCGCTCACGCCCCGCTGACAAACGCTTCCCCCTTGCGGCCGAGTCGCATGAGGTCCTCGACCAGGCCTTGCGCGACGTGGTACGGCGCCAGTTCCGCCAGCGAGACGTCGATGGCGATCGCGGCGGGATCGACCGCCAGGGAGTACGCGCTCCTGGCCCCGTGGACCACCAGCGCCCTGCCCGCCCCCGGCCCAAGGGCGCCGTCCAGTGCCTGGCGCAAACGGCGGATCACCTGATGGAGCGAGGCCTTATCCAGGCAATCACGCGGAGGGCGCGTAAGCCCGGTGCGGGTTGCCAGTCGGGAGCGCGCGAGTTCCGCCAGGCAGTGGAACGGCGCGTTCGTCAGCGCGATCTCCACGTCGCCGACGCGGACGACGTGGCGGCCGTCACGTAGCTCCCCCGCGAGGGCGAGCGGAAGTCCGGCGGGTGCGGATGGCGTTGCGGGTGGAGTCATCGGCAGGTTCCTCCAGGGGCGAAAGCGCCTCCTGTTCGGGTGATCGGCGGGATAGTAGATTGAAGCAAGAGCCGGACACGGGCTTTCCGCCCGCGCCCGGAGGGGACACGTCAGGCCGCGACTGCGGCCGATTCGACGTACACGGTTTCCAGCGTCTGGAGATTGGTGACGGCGAGTTGCCCGAAGGCTGCGGCGAGCGCGATCGCCTCCCGGAGCGAATGGACCAGGACGCTGATGTCGAGGTAGTAGTTCCCGTGGCGCACATCGTGCCACCCGCCGGCGTGCGTGCCGCGCCGGGCGAAGGCGGCGGCGTTCCGGGCGAAGAAGTCTTGGAGGACCCGGACCGTCGGCTCGGCGTCCAGGGTCAGGCCGAGGCCGGGGAGTGAGACCGCCCAAACATCCTCGCCCCGCACGAAGCGCAGGGTCCGGGGTTCGAAGGTGAAGCCACCGGCCGCGCGCAACTCGGTGAGCAGAAAGGCGGTGAACTTCTCGACGCAGGCGAGGTCGATGAACGGGTGCATGGTGCAGCCCCTGTGAATCGAATGGTTCTTGGTCTATGCCAGGCACACGCCCGGACAGGAGATGTAGTCGCGCCGGGACCGCTCCTGTTGCGCCGATCGGGATTTTTTGCGAGTGGAACCCAGCAGGGCGGTTCTTTCCGAGAGGGATCTCGGCAAGTATCCGTTTCGGTTGCTTGACAGGTAGACTTGTGGCGAGGTAACTTTTGCTCGTCGATTCTTTACTTCTTCCGTCCTCCGCATATGCCAACACCGGATGTCAACCGTCTCGGTTCGGAATCAAGAGGAGAAGAGGAGTCTGTCGCCTTTGGCCCTGTAGACGAGGTGATGCGGGGAATCCGCGCCCGCCTGAAAGCGGATGGCCCCGAGGTGAACTACCCGGCGCTGTACGCCTACGTGGCCGGGGTGTTGGTCGAGGACGAA
Organism: Planctomycetia bacterium; assembly: GCA_025356615.1. Classification (GTDB taxonomy): domain Bacteria; phylum Planctomycetota; class Planctomycetia; order Gemmatales; family Gemmataceae; genus JANXSH01. Next base: position 16,526 of record JANXSH010000188.1, read on the forward strand.
CGCCGGCTGGTCAGGGAGCGGATCGCTACCTGGCTGGAC
>JANXSH010000190.1 GCA_025356615.1 Planctomycetia bacterium
GTTGACGCTCCTCGACGTGAAGACCGGCAAGCCGATCTGGCGCACAGCCGGACCCGTTATGAAGTCGGTCCACGCCTCGCCCGACTTCCGCCTTATCGTTGCGGGCAAGACTGACACCACCCTCGGCGTCTGGGAGAGCGCGACGGGGAAGGAGGTCGCCTCCCTGGACGTGGGCACCTTCGCCCGTGTCGCCCTCGCCTCCGACAACCGGACGCTGGTGATAACCGACGCGGAGCGCATTCGTGTCGTGGATCTCGCTTCGGGGAAAGAGGTTCGCTCCCATGCGTTGCCCGTCGTCATGGAAACGGCACACGGCGATACGTTCGTCAAAGCCCTCGCCCTCACCCCCGACGCCCGGCGAGCCTTCACGTCCCACGCCGACGGCACCGGTCTCGTCTGGGACATCGCCCGGAAGCGCCCCGCCCGCATCGCCTCCGACGAGGATCTCGCCGCCTGGTGGGCCGACCTCGCCTCCCCCGACGCCGGTCGCGCCTGGCGGGCCAGCTGGGCACTGAGCGATGCGAACGCCGGTAACTTCGTCAAGAAGAGCCTTCACGCCCCCGGCCCCGATGCTCCCTCAAAGAAACTCCTCGACGCCCTCGATTCCGACAGCTTCGAGGAGCGCGAGAACGCCGAGAAGGTACTGGGCAAGAGGGGCAGCGATATCGCCCCCTCTCTCCGGCTGGCGCGGGAGAAGGCGACCTCGCCCGAGCAGCGAAGGCGACTCGATCGTCTCCTCGAGGGGCACGGCCTCTACACGGCGGATGCAGAACGACGCCTCCGGGCGGCGGGCGTGCTGGAGATGATCGAACGGGGACGGCGGTAGGGCTAAGGACCGCTCGATTGATAACTTCCCGGTTTCACGGCTTCGAGGGAACGGCCCGGTAGTTCCATTTGGGCAGGATGTCGTCGAAGAGGATCTTCATGGTCTCTTTGAACCCCTCGGTATACGACCTGCCCGTCTGGTACACCTCGTCCAGGATCTCGACCACGACGCCTAACCCCGTCGCCGTACTGGTCTTCTCCAATAGCCGCTTGACCGTCGCCACGCTGTCGAAGAGGATCCCCTGGCAGGCCCGCGTCATGTGCGGGAACAGCCGCCGCTCGATCGGGTCGTACTTCGAGCAGTATTACCCCGGCCCGAAAGAAGATCACGAAGTGAACTCTTAGCCCGACGCGCAAGCGAGGGTTTTTACCTGGCTACCCAATCCCTCGCTTGCGCGTCGGGCTAAGATTATTGCGATACTTCCGGGCCGGGGTAATACGGCGGGTAGTGGGCCACCCGGATCTCGACGCCCAGCCGGTCCGCCAGCCCCTGCAAGTCCTCCTTGAAGAGGTACTTGTTGGAACTGTTGCTGCCCCCGCCGTCGCACAGCAGGCAGATCGAGTCGGCACCCGGATAGAGCTCGTGACCGTGTTCCGTCCACCACCAGGCGATGCTGTCGCAGGCGAACTCGGTGGTGTCGTGGCTCGTCCCCACGCTGAGGTAGCCGAAGTCCCTCTTCAGGTCGTAGACGCCGTAGGGGATCACCTTCCCCTCGGCGTAGCTGGGGAAATCGTGGTCGTAGGCCAGAAGCGGCTGCCGGCAATAGACCTTGCCGTCGCGGTAGGAGGTGCCGAGCAGTTCTTCCTTCTTCGTATCGATGCTCACGATTGGGTTGGCCGAGCCGAGGTACTGCCCCTTGATGCGGGCGATGTTCTCGAACTGGGCATTGCGATCGACATGCTCGCCCATGTCCAGATACTTCGACATCTGCCGGACCCGGTAGCCTGCGTCGCGGAGCAACTGCCGGACGATGTGCTCGCTGACGTAGAGGTCGCATTCCATCAGGTCCGCCTGGATCTCCTTGGGCGTCAGGTCCGTCCAGATGACCTCCTCGCGCATGGGGGAGCCGGCGGTATGGCCCTCCAGCACGGCGTGGAAGGCCGGGACCAGGTCGGGCATCTCCTCTACGAGGGGTTTGCCTCCACCCCCTTTTTTCGGACCCGTTCGCTGGGAACGATGTCCTGAAGGGGTTGGGCCTGGAGGAGGTCGAGATCCCCCTGGCCTCGGCGGATGGTCTTGGGATCGCAGTCGAGCAAGCCGGCGATGTAATCGACGCCCCCATGCGGGAGCTTGGCCGCCTCCACGGCGGCGTAGCGTCGCCGGTCGTCCTCCCACAGCGATCGGTACATCACCTTCATGGACTGCTCGACTTCGGTGGGATAGGGGAAAGTAGTGGGCATCGGCTCGGCCTCCGTGGAAGTAGCTGGATGTCCCACTATACTATGCCCCACCCGCTGATTCGGGAAGTTATCAATCGAGCGATCCT
>JANXSH010000196.1 GCA_025356615.1 Planctomycetia bacterium
ATGCCGCCATCGTCCGCTTCCGCCCCCCTCCCCGATCGCTACGCGGCTGCCGCGACCGTCCTCGAACGCGCCGCCGGTGCCGACCCCACGGTCGCCTACTTGCTCTTCCTCGCCTACAAGCGCCAGGGCAAGACGGCTGACGCGCGGACCGCGCTTCGCAAGATCATAAAGCCCGACGCCAACGTCGCCCTCCAGATGGGGCTACTTTCGCTCGCCGAGAACAACCTCGCCCAGGCCGAGGGCGAGTTCGCCCGCGCCTGGGGGATGGACCCGTCGTCCTACGTCGTCTGCTACAACCTGCTCCTGACGCAGCTCACGCTCGGCAAACTCGAGCCGTGCCTCGAACTGATCCCCAAGGCCGTCGAATTGCTCGCCAAGAAGCCCGAGGGCGTCGCCAAGCCGGACGACGACCGGCGGTTCTTGCAGATCCTCGGGGCGCTGCTCCGCGTCGGGAGGTCGAACACGATTCCGGTGGACAACGTCCTCGCCGAGATCACCCCCGCCGACGAGAAGCGGCTCCTCGAGGTCATCCGCAGCCTGGGCCAACTCGACACGACGCACTCGCTGCTCCAGGTGCTGTCCGAGTCGCGTCCCCGCAGCGCCGCCGTCCGCGAAGCCTACATCGAGAGCGCCCTGGTCAAGGCGAAGGATCTGCTCGACCGCTGCCAGTGGACCGAAGTCGAATTGCTCCTCAAGCCGATGGCCCGCGAGCGCGGCTTCAGCAAGCCGAACCAGATCGCGCTCTTGAACCTGCTCGGCTGTTGCGTCTGTCAAACGCAGGACTACGACAGCGCCGCCGCCTACTTCCAGAAGGCCCTCGAGCTTGCCGGGCACGACGCCCGGCTGCACCAGAACCTCGCGCTGACCTACGAACTCCGAGGCTCGCTCGGCGACGCCGACCCCCACTGGAACCGCTTCTTCGACCTGCTCGGCGACCAGGTGCCCTCCCCGCCGGAGATGCCGAAGTACATCGACCAGCTGGCCTACGAGTGCATGAACCGGCTCGCGGGCAAGTACGCCGACAAGGAGAAGTGGAACAGCGCCATCAGCTACCTTCAGAAGGCGACGCAGATGCGCGGGGCCGACCCCGAGTCGCTCGAGCGCCTCTTCCACCTCTACCAGCAGGCCAAGCGCACCCCCGACGCGAAGCGGACGCTCGACCAGCTGCGCAAGCTCCGCCCCGGCGAGCCGCAGTACGAACTCTACGAGCTGGACCTGATCGAGGTCAAGAGCCTCAACGACATAGAAAAACTCATCATCGAGATCGACCGCATCCGCCAGCGCTACCCCGGCGACTCGCGGGTCGAGGAGCGGGCCGTCGGCATGGTCAGCAACATCGTCCCGCTCATGGGAAATCTCTGCGACCAACTGACCGACCAGATGACGCGGGTCGTCGATCAGATCCGCAGCCTGCCGGACTACCAGATCAACTGGTCCGCCGTCCGCGAGGTCATGCGCGACTTAATCAAGGAGTTCCAGAAGCTCCGCAGGATCACCGGCAAGTGCATGCCGCTGGTCAATAGTGAGGAACAAAGACGAATCGTCCGTGACCTCGCGGACCACATCGATAAGAAGATCGAAGCCTGCCGCTCGATGGGAGCGTAAGATAATCAGACAAGGTGACAAGGTGACAAGGTGACAAGGTGACAAGGTGACACGGTGACACGGTGACACGGTGACACGGTGACAAGAGGCTAAGGGAACGAGGAGTTGATACGCTCATTCACCGTGTCACCTTGTCACCGCATCACCGACTGGGGAGTGCGGCATGGCGAAACATTCGGAACCCGTGGTCCTGGAGTTGGCGGCCCTCCCGCGCGAGCAGATGGGGCCGTTCCTCCTGTTGGGCATCGACAAGTCGGCGGGGAAGTCGGCCATCGAGGAACACTGGGCCGAGCGCCTCAAGTGGGCACGGCGGCAGCTCATCAAGGTGCCGCTCGAAGACATCAACTGGGCGCGTGAGGTCCTCGGCGATGTGGAGAAACGACTGAAGTACGATGCCGGGTGCGTCAACGCGGACACGACGGATTCCGTGATCGCGACGTTGGCCAGGCGGTTCGGCCTGGAGGGCGGCGGACAGTCGTCCCGGATGTGGCAACCTCTCGACGAAGAGAAATCGCTCGCCGACTACTCCCCCGACGCCGAGATCCCCGACCGGGCCGGGGTCGAGGCCGCGATCGTCGCCCCGGACATTCCGCAGGACGTGCCCGCGGCGGCCTCCCTGCTCGAAAAGCTGGTCGCGCCGCCGATCGACCCCTGGGGCCTGGAACTGCCCCCCGCCTGACGTGTTCTCCTTCCCCCGTCCCCCGCAGGATCTTCTGGCATGAGCAACGAACCGCAATCGCCCCCGGTCCTCGCCGAGGTCGGCCCCGCCAACCGAGACCCCGCGCCGAGGGACAACCAGACCCTGGGCAGCTCGACGATCTACCGCCTCTGCGAGGAGGTCATCTCCCTGCGCGAGCGCAACACGCGCCAGCACCAGGAGTTCGACCGCAAGTTGACCGGCGTGCGCGACGAACTCAAGGGCAGCTTCAACACCTTCGCCGGCGACACGCAGCGCGCCTACCAGCAACTCCGCCAGGAGATGCACGGCGAGAAGCGCGTCGGGCTGGCGCTGCTCAACGAGTTGCTCGAGGTCGGCCAGGATCTCCAGCACATCGTCACCGCCCGCCCGAACCTCGACGACCGGCACGCCCTCGAGCGCTGGGTCGAGGCCGTCGAGGTCGAGTCGCGCAAGGTCCAAGCCGCCCTCCTGCGCCACGGCATCCACCCGTATGATGCCATCATCAGCGCCCCGTACAACCCCGCCCTCCACGAGCGCGTCGGCAGCGCCCGCGCCGAGGGGATGGGGCCGAACCGCATCGTCGAACAGCGCGAGTGTGGCTACGCCAGCCAGCAGCCCGA
>JANXSH010000220.1 GCA_025356615.1 Planctomycetia bacterium
CACCCGCCCGACAGGCCGCACAACCACATTCGTGAACCGCTGTTTGCGTTGCCATCGTCCCGCCCCTTCCTTGAAGTGCCCGACAGCAGCTTACACGACATCGCCGATTTCACGAAATAGATTGTGGACGGGTTCTAAGGCGAGCCGTGCGGCGTTAGCCCTCGGAGCAAAGCCGCAGTGGCATGTTAACGGTCAGGGTCAGACGATGGTGGTGATCCCCGGCCCGGTGACGTTTATGATGGGGTCACCGCCCACGGAAGTGGGCCGGTCGAATGACGAGACGCAGCAGCACCAGAGGCGGATCGGACGGACATTTGCCCTTGCGGCTAAGGCGGTGACCTTCGCGGAATACCGGCGGTTCGACGCCGAGTATTCCGGTATCGAGCAGTGGGCACTAACCGCGGATAGCCCGGTGCTGGGGACGAGTTGGTTTCATGCGGCGGCGTACTGTAACTGGCTGAGCCAGCAAGAGGGACTCGCGGAGAGCGAATGGTGTTACGAGCCGCTGATTAATCCTATGGCGATGTCCGTGTTGGCGGCCAGCAGTGTGGGGATGATGTGCGGTTCGCCATTCGGGCAGGGTTCGCTATCGGCGGCCTGCGGCGCGTATCCGGGACGGAGGGTATCGCAATTCACCGGAGGGATGAAGCTGGCGGCGAATTATCTAAAACGGACGGGATATCGGCTGCCGACGGAAGCTGAGATGGAGTATGCGACCCGAGCAGGAGCGGAGACGAGTCGGTATTACGGGGAGACGGCAGACCTTCTGGCAAAATATGCGTGGTATGCGAAAACCGGGAAGGAGCGATCGTGGCCGGTGGGGAGCCTGAAGCCGAACGATCTGGGGTTATTCGACGCGCAGGGGAATGTGTATACCTGGTGTCAGGAGAGCTACCAGCCGTATCCCAGAGGGAAAGGCGACGACGTGACGAAAGACACGGAAGATGGGCTGGTAGTCATTAATACAGTTTCCCGTGTGTTGCGTGGCGGCTCGTTCGACAGTCGAGCGCCGGGCGTGCGTTCCGCCTGCCGTACCTACAACGCGCCGTCGATACGGAACTTCAACGTCGGGTTCCGTCCGGCAAGGACTTTCGCTCCGTAACCCAGTGCCCACGCGCCCAGGGTTCCGGTTCGCTCAGGGTAGGCCGGGTTCCGAGGGTGGGGCATGTTCTGCGGGTGCGCCGCGTTCCCAGGGTGCGCTTCGCGACCCTGGGCTTTGATGTGTAACGCCTTCGGCGTAAAATGCGTCGATGTTCGCTGGCACCCTCGGAACCTTCACCCGTCACCCTGACCCGAAGCGCAACGCTGTTCTACAACACAGCTCAGGGTCGCGAAGCGCACCCTAGGAGGACTGCATCGCGATCCCCCAACACCTCGATCCGACATGCCTTTCCCCTCCCTTCAGCCCCCTATCTTGGGAAAAGTCGTCGATTCGCGAGAAGACATGCTTGAACCCTCGCGCCCCGCTGATTAGATTCGATGGTAAAGGCGATTTCTCGAGGTGACGCTTCCGACCGGGCAGGCATTATCGTATCCATCGTCCTGTCCGGTCAGAGGAAGCGTGCCGGTGATCGCTTCCATCGTGGAGTCCTCATGTCGATCATCTGTCCGCATTGCAGTCACAGCATGAACGTAAAGGGGCTTCGGGCGGGGCGATTCACCCCGAAATGCTCGAAGTGTGCCCAGACGTTCCTCCTCATGGTGAAGCTGGACCCTGAGCCATCGTTCGAGACATCCAAGTTGCCCACCCCGACCAAGCCGGTTCCCGCGCCTGCGTTCGATCCCAACGCCACGGCTCCCTCGTTGGCTGCGGAGCCGATCGCCACTCCCGCTCGCGCGCGTCCCGCCGCGATGTCGGATGCTACCGCGCCGTTGCTGGACGAACCCTCTTCCTCTCCAGGCGGGAGGTCTGGTGCGGCTGACTTCTCGGTTGCCGCGAGCATCGCCCGCTCGATGCCGGAATCGCCCGACCAGACGCAGGCGCTGGAGCAATCCGCAGCCCCTGCCCGGCGGAAGGCCGTCCGACTCGAAGCGACCGAGGCGGGGGACGAGGACGAGGTGCCCCGGAAGGAAGAGCAGGAGGACACGCTCACCGGCACCATCGGCGGCTACCGCGTCGAGAGGGAACTCGGGCGCGGCGGCATGGGCGCGGTGTATCTTGCCCGCCAGGTTTCGCTCGATCGCTTCGTCGCGCTCAAGGTCATGAACTCGCAGTGGTCGAGTAACCCGAATTTCCTCGTCCGCTTCACGCGCGAAGCCTACGCAGCCGCCCAGCTCGTCCATCACAACGTCGTGCAGGTCTACGACATCGGCGAGGATCGCGGGATCAACTTCTTCAGCATGGAGTTCGTCGAGGGCCGATCACTCGGCGACTTGCTGAAGAAGGACGGCAAACTCTCCGCCGAGTCGGCGGCGGGCTACATTCTCCAAGCGGCGCGCGGCCTGAAGTTCGCCCACGATCGCGGCATGATCCACCGCGACATCAAGCCCGACAACCTCATGGTCAACACGCAAGGCGTGGTCAAGGTCGCCGACCTCGGCCTCGTCCGCACGCCGGGCAGTGAAGAGCCGCCCCGGAACGAATCGGGGGAGATCGACACCGACGCGATCGCGAATCGCGCCGTCCTCGCCGTGCAGAAAGTCACCAAGGACCGGACGCTCAACAGCCTCAGCGGCGTGACCCTGGTCGGCCAGGCGATGGGCACGCCCTCGTACATGGCCCCCGAACAGGCCCGCGACGCCACCTCGGTCGATCACCGTGCCGATATCTACAGCCTCGGCTGCACGCTCTATGTGCTGCTCACCGCCCGGCCCGTCTTCGCGGGCACGACCGCGCTCGAAGTCATGACGATGCACGCGAGCGATACGCCCATCCGCCCGGAGGTCCACAACAGGGACGTTCCGCGCGCCCTGTCCGATATCACCCTGCGCATGCTCGCGAAGAAGCCCGACGACCGCTACGCCTCGATGGACGACGTAATCAAAGTCCTCGAGGACTTCCTTGGCCTCCATGCCGCCGGAAAGCAGGCGACCTCCGAGGCGCACATCCGCACCCTGGAACAGGGCGTCAAGGCGTTCCAGCAAGTCCCGGCGGTCAAGATCCGTTCCTGGATCCTGCTCGGGTTCTTCACCATCTGCGGGACGCTCTTCCCAGTCCTCAGCCTGATGGGGCTATGGAAGACCGGCGGATTCTTCCTCGGACTCGTCGTCCTCACCGCGTCCGCCTACGGCATCGTCCACGGCTCCGCGCGCCGATCACACTTGTTCCTGCGTCTCCGCGACATGGCGCTCTCTCTCGGCTGGCTCGACTATGCGAAGGTCGGACTCGGCCTCTTGCTCTTCGTCGGCGTTCTCTATTTCGTGGGCCTCTTCTGGGTCTGGCTTGGCGCGGGAGTCCTCGCTATCGGCCTGGCGGTTGGCCTGCACTATACGCTCGACCAGAAGATGGCGACCCAGAGGGCGACGGCGCTCGAGAAGGTCGAACGCATGCTCAAGACGCTCCGCATGCGCGGCCTGAGCGAAGACGCCCTCCAAGAGTTCGTCGCCAAGTACACCGGCGATCACTGGGAGGAGGTCTTCGAGGCGCTCTACGGCTACGAGACGAAGCTGACCGCTCGGTCGGCCTACGGCAGTGGGCCGAAAGGCGCGCGGCCCAAGTTCGGGGCGTGGCGCGATTCGATCGTGCGCTGGCTCGATCGTTACCAGCGCGCCCGACAGGAGGCCCGCGAGCGACAACACCTCCAGAAGATCGAACAGAAGGGACTCGAGGCCCAAGGGGTGAACGCTTCCGAGGCGAAGCAGCAAGCCGAGCGCGTTGCCGGCGCGATGGTCCAGGCTGCCGCCGAGATCAAGAAGGAGGCAGCCGTGTTGCCGGACAAGCTCGAGGCCACGGTCCTGCCCCACGAGGGGATCGACGTATCGACCCCGAAACCACGATCGGCCCCACCCCCGAAGCGTGTCAACTTGCACGACCTGATGGCCGTCGCCGTCGATCCTCACCGGGAGCCGCTGAAGGCCAAGCCGATCCTCCCGGTCCTCCTCGGCATCCCGTTCGGCTCGACGACGCGCTTCTTCGTCGGCGCGGTCCTGCTGGGGCTGTCCTTCCTGTGGATGAAGGGTGCGGGCCTGCTCCCGACCAGCACCAGCACGAGCGATGAGTTGGTCTTCCTCCGCCTCTGGAAGACGACCCAGGAGCGAATCGACCCGCTGAAACTCCCCCTACCTGACATCGCGAACAACGTATTCTCCAGCATCAACGCGGCCATCGCCGGGCTGGTCCTCCTGGTGTCGATCATCTGGCGGAGTTGGAAGATCGGCTTCTTCGTCATGGCCGGAGCGGCGGTCACGGTCGTCGGCGCGGAAACCGACCTGATCCCCGCACTCGGACCGATGACCGCGCAGGTGTCCTGCCTCGCGATCGGCGGGGGAATGATGGCGCTGGGATTCCTGGTAGGGCGCGACACCTGATTCGCGAACCTGGAGTCGCGTGCATTTAGCGCTGGTAGATCGGCAGGTAGTTCATCGGCACGGACAGCGAGATGATGGCGATCGAGGTCGCGTAGATCGGGCCGGCGCTGCTGCCATCGACGCCGGAGAAGCTGCCGTCGTTCTGCTGGAGCGGGAGGAAGCGGCGGAGCATGCGGTCGTACCACGCCTTCCACTGCCTGCCGCCGACCTGGTGCATGGCGTGCGAGGCGTAGTAGTGGCCGTACCAGAAGTGTTCGCGGGCGTCGAAGTTCTTCTCGAGATACACAACGGCCTTGTCGATCTCTTTCGCCTTGTACTCGCCGGTGAGTTGCAAGATGCAGACGCCAGCGGCGGTGCGGGCGAAGCCGGGGTTGTGACCGGGCTGGTAGGCGAAGCCGCCGACGGAGGGGTTGTAGCACTTCTTGATGTAGGCGATCGCGTTCTTCATGGTTTCGTCGCGGACGTGGATGCCGGCGTTCTTCGCGGCCCGGAGCGCCATCACCTGCATGATCGTGACGGAGACATCGGAGTCGGGGGAGCGGGGCGAGTAGCGCCAGCCGCCCTGCTTGTTCTGGCCGGTGACGATCAGGTCGATGGCCTTCTTCAGGACCGTCTTGACCTCCTTGTCGCTGGTGAGGCCGTACAACTCGGCCAGCGCAAGCGTTGCCATGCCGTGGCTATACATATTGCCGCCGCGCGTGCCGATCAGGTAGCCGTCTCCCTGGGCGCAGGAGACGAGGTAGCGCGACGCCTTGGCAATCTCCTTGCCGTAGATTCCCTGGTTGGGGAGGTGCCCCTGCGAGAGGAAGGCGAGCAGCGCGTAGGAGGTGATCGCGGGATTGTGGGGGTAGCGCGACTCGCTCCAGGAGCCGTCGGCGTTCTGCTTGGTGGCGAGCCAGGCAAGCCCCTTCGCGGTGGCCTTCCGGGCAGGCTCGGACATCTTCACGTCGTCCTTCTTGTCCACCGGCGCGGGGGCCGAATGGAGCGCCGGCGCGAAGGCGACGAGGACGAGCAGGATCGCGAATCGCATGAGCCGGACTCCTTCTTTCGGTGACAAGGTGAATCGGTGACAAGGTGACAAGGTGACAAGTGCCGGATTCACCGTGTCACCTTGTCACCTTGTCACCCGAGCGAAGCGAGTCACCGTGTCATTTCTTCGCGG
>JANXSH010000235.1 GCA_025356615.1 Planctomycetia bacterium
CCCCTCCCCTAAAAGGGAGGGGGAGCCAGACCGAGGACTTGTATTGCTCCCCCTCCCTTTTAGGGGAGGGGGCATGGTGGGGTCTAACCTGCGACCACCTGTGATCTTCGATACCATTGTGACGCTCCTGGTTCGCCAAAACTAATTCCTTTACACTCTCATGTATCATCAAAAGGCGAGGAGTGAGCGTGGACCCTGCACTGGAACGATACAGCCGACAGATGCGATTCTACGGCATGGGCGAGGAGGGCCAGCGCAAGTTGATGGCCTCCCGCGTCACGCTGTGCGGCTGCGGCGCGCTGGGCACCGTGCTGGCCAACATCCTGGTGCGCGCCGGCGTCGGCCACGTCCGCATCGTCGATCGCGACTTCGTCGAGTCGAGCAACCTCCAGCGCCAGGTGTTGTTCGACGAGGCCGACGTGACGGGCCACATGCCCAAGGCCGAGGCCGCAGCGAAGAAGCTCGCGGCCGTCAACTCGACGATCCGCATCGAGCCGATCGTCACGGACATCGACCGGACGAACATCGTGGAACTGTGCCAGGACGCCGACCTGATCCTCGACGGGACCGACAATTTCGAGATCCGCTACCTCATCAACGACGTGGCGGTCAAGCTGAACAAGCCCTGGGTCTACGGCGGGTGCATCGGCAGTCACGGCCAGGTGATGGTCATCCTCCCCGGACAGACGCCGTGCCTCCGCTGCGTCTTCGAGGCGGCTCCCGCGCCGGGCGAGGCGGGCACCTGCGAGACGGCGGGCGTCCTCGGTCCGATCGTCAACATCGTCGCCAGCCTCCAGGCGACCGAGGGCATGAAGATCCTCACCGGGAACTTCGCCCAGATCAACCGCGAGTTGACCTACATCGACATCTGGGACAACGTCCACCGGAGCATCAAGGTATCCCCCCTGCTCGGCAAGGTCGATTGCCCCTGCTGCAAGCACCACCGCTACGAGTGGCTCGACGGCGAGCACGGCTCCCAGACGACGAGCCTGTGCGGCCGTAACGCCGTCCAGGTCTCGCACCGCTCTTCGGGGCGGTTGAATTTCGAGGAGATGGCGCGGCACCTGAGTGTCATGGGCAAGGTCACGTTCAACCGCTTCTTGCTGAAGTTCGATGTCGATGACTATGAATTCACCGTCTTCCCCGACGGGCGAGCGATCATCAAGGGGACGAACGACATCGACCGGGCACGAACGCTGTACTCGAAGTACATCGGCAATTGAAGAAAGATTAACCACGGATAACACGGATGACACGGATGAAGACAATGAGCAATCATTGAAGAGCATTCAATTCCTCCTCATTTATCCGTGTCATCCGTGTTATCCGTGGTTAAATTCTGGATTTGTAATGACCATCTACCTCGACAACGCGGCGACGAGTTACCCCAAGCCGGAGAGCGTCTACCAGACGCTCGACGGCTTCGCGCGGCGGAGCCTCGCCAACCCCGGCCGGTCGGGGCACCGGATGGCCCTCGGTGCGGAGCGGATCATCGCCGACTGTCGGCACGAGCTGAATCAGTTCTTCCACGGCACGGGGCCGGAGCGCTGGATCTTCACCCTCAACTGCACCGACGCGCTCAACATGGCGTTCAAGGGGATCCTCGTTCCGGGGGATCACGTCATCACGACGAACCTGGAACACAATAGCGTCAGCCGGCCGCTGCGGGCGTTGGAGTTGGCGGGGCGGATTTCGCTGACGCGCCTCGCGGCGGACGGGGGCGGCACGATCGATCCCGACGCCGTCCGCGCGGCGATCACCCCGAAGACGCGCATGGTCGCGATGACCCACGCGAGCAACGTCGTCGGCACGGTGCAACCCGTCGCAGAAGTCGGGCGGATCACGCGGGAGCGGAACGTCCTCTTGCTCGTCGATGCTGCTCAGACGGCGGGAGTCCTACCGATCGACGTGCAGGCGATGCGGATCGACTTGCTCGCCATGCCCGGTCACAAGTCCCTCATGGGGCCGACGGGAACGGGGGCGCTCTATGTCGCGCCGAGCGTCGAGGTCGCGGCGTGGCGCGAGGGAGGGACGGGCGGTAATTCTCTGAGCGAGACCCAGCCGCGCGAATACCCCCACCTCCTCGAAGGGGGGACGCCGAACGTACTCGGCATCGCCGGCCTCCTGGCGGGCGTCCGCTGGGTGCGTCAGCGCGGACCGGCCGACATCCACGCCCACGAGGTGGCCCTCACCGAGCGCCTGTGGAAGCGACTCGACGAGATGGGGGGCTATCGGGTTTTGGGGCATCGCGACCACGCCCGCCGGGTCGGCACGATTAGTTTCATCCACGAAGGGTTGAGCGCCCCCGACATGGGCGGCATCCTGGACGTGGAATTCGACATCGCCATCCGATCCGGTCTTCACTGCTCGCCCTTCATTCACATGGCCCACGACACCGTCCCCGACGGCGCGGTGCGCGTCAGTCCGGGGCCGTTCAATACCCCCGTAGACATCGACGCCCTGGCGGCGGCCCTCGCGGAGATGGCCCTGTGAGCGAGCCGGCAATGACAGTAGATGGCGTAGATCGCGGGAGAGGAGTGGTCTCCCCTGGAGTGGGCCGGAAGTAGGGAGTACACAACGACTGAGAGAGGTTGGCCCATGTCCAAGAGGCGAACTTTGCTTGCAATTCCTGAAAGATGGCTTAGACTGGATGATGATTATTCGATTCGGAAGGATCGCCGAACTCCTTACCAGGCTATCTCTCGATTATGCAATCCAGCACCTCACTCCCGGGTGCCCACATCGGGAAATACCGACTCCTGGCTCTCATCGCCACGGGAGGGATGGGGCTTGTCTATAAGGCGAAAGACGAGCAACTCGGGCGGATCGTCGCGCTGAAGATCCTCGCCCCGGAACTCTCACGCAACCCGATCCTTGTCGAGC